>JANZZL010000037.1 GCA_026419405.1 Paracoccaceae bacterium
AGATGTGTATAAGAGACAGGCCCCGGACCGGCCGGGGCGCCGCGGGCCGCCCGCCATCGGTCGCCTCCGGCCGGCCGTGCCGCCCGGCGTGCGCACCCCTGCGGCCGCGGCAGGGCGGCCGGGTCGCCGGGCCTGCCGCCCGCGGGCGCCGCCCCGGCGGCGCGCCGCGGCATCCGGCTCATGATCTCCATGAGAAGGTTTCACGCCCGGCCCGGTGGCGCGGTGCAGCGCGATCCCGTAAGCATGTGGCGCGGGCGCGCCACGGCGAGCGCGCCAGGGCGGCCCGCGTCGTTCCGCGCGCCGGTTGTGTCGAAATCCGGCGTCGCGCGGCAGGGCGGGGCGCGTAATGAGGTCGGCGGAGAGGAATCGGGGCACATGGCCGAGGTCACCATCGTCTACTGGCGCGACATCCCGGCGCAGGTGATCGCCGGGAAGGGGCGGCGCGGCACCAAGCGGCCGCTCGACGTGCGCTTCGAGCAGGCGATCGACCGCGCCGCGATGAAGGCGGGGCTGACCGGCACCGATGCCTACCTCTCCGAATGGCGCAAGGGCCCTCCGCTGGAGGTGCCCGGCGACGAGGCCGAGGCGGCCGAGGCGGAGGCCCGGCGGATCGAGGCGGAATACACACCCGAGCGCCTCAGGGCGCTCATCGAAAACCAGGGGCGGGCGTGACCGCGCGCACCCTCCGGGAGGCTCTGATGGCTCTGCTCAACTTCCGCCGCTCCACCAGCCCGCAGGGGGTGGCCTCCGACATGGAGGCCTTCCTGTCGGGCTACTCCATCGAGGTCATGCCGCGCACCGCCGAGAAGGTGGAGGATTTCCGCGACCTGCTGCCGAAGGGCACGCGGGTCTACATCGCCCATATCGAGGGCACGCCGATCGACGACATGGTGGCCACCGCCGCGCGGCTGGCGCGCGAGGGCTTCCCGGTGATGCCGCACTTCCCGGCCCGGATCATCCGCGACCGCGCGACCCTTGCCGACTGGATCGCCCGCTACCGGGGCGAGGCCGGGGTGGACCAGGCGCTCCTGCTCGCGGGCGGGGTCGCCGCGCCGGCGGGCGAGTTCCATTCCTCGATGCAGCTCATGGAAACCGGGCTCTTCGGCGGCTTCCGGCGGCTCCACGTCGCGGGCCACCCCGAGGGCAACCGCGACATCGACCCCGACGGGTCGGACCGCAACGTGATGGAGGCGCTGCGCTGGAAGCAGCGCTTCAGCGAGACGACCGATGCCGAGATGGCGCTGGCCACCCAGTTCTGCTTCGAGGCCTCGCCGGTGATCGCCTGGGCCGACCGGCTGAAGGCCGAGGGCATCCGCCTGCCGGTCCACATCGGCATCGCCGGACCGGCGAAGCTCCAGACGCTGCTCAAGTTCGCCATCGCCTGCGGCGTCGGCCCCTCGCTGCGCGTGCTCCAGAAGCGGGCGAAGGATGTCACCAAGCTCGTCCTGCCCTTCGAGCCGACCGAGATCGTCGCCGATCTTGCCCGTCACAAGGCGGCCAACCCCGACTTCCTCGTCGAGCGCGTCCACATCTTCCCGCTCGGCGGCATCCGCGCCGCCACCGACTGGGCGCGCGAGCACGGCGGGCGCTCGGGCATCCCCGCCTCCCAGGCTGCCTGAAACAAGGGAACCGACATGACCCGCACTGTTCTCGAATCGGCGACGAAGACCGTCGTCATCGGCTTCGACGAGCCGTTCTGCGTGATCGGCGAGCGCATCAACCCCACCGGCCGCAAGAAGCTCAACCTCGAGCTCGAGGCCGGCGACTTCTCGACCGTCGAGAAGGATGCGGTCGAGCAGGTCGCCTGCGGCGCCATGGTGCTCGACATCAACTCGGGCGCGGTCTTCTCCAACCGGATGGCCGAGGACCCGCGCTATGCCGACAACAACTTCGTCGAGCCGCCGCTGATGCGCGAACTGGTGACGCGGGTTCAGGCGCTGGTCGATGTGCCGCTCTGCATCGACTCGTCGGTGCCCGAGGCGCTGAAGGCCGGGCTCGAGGCGGCGAAGGGCCGGCCGCTCGTCAACTCCGTCACCGGCGAGGAGGAACGGCTGGAGGTCGTCCTGCCGCTGGTCAAGAAGTACAACGTGCCGGTGGTGGCGATCTCGAACGACGAGAGCGGGATCAGCGAGGACCCCGACGTGCGCTTCGCCGTGGCGAAGAAGATCGTGGAGCGCGCGGCCGACCACGGCATCCCGGCGCACGACATCGTCGTCGATCCGCTGGTGATGCCCGTGGGCGCCATGGCCTCGGCCGGGCAGCAGGTCTTCGCGCTGGTGCGCCGGCTGCGCGAGGAACTCGGGGTGAACACGACCTGCGGCGCCTCGAACATCTCGTTCGGCCTGCCGCACCGGCACGGGATCAACGCGGCCTTCCTGCCGATGGCGATCTGCGCCGGCATGACCTCGGCCATCATGAACCCGGTGCGGATGCAGGAGATGGAGGCGATCCGCGCCGCCAACTTCCTGATGAACCACGACCCCAACGGCGGCGAGTGGATCCGCTTCAGCCGCATCGTCGATGCGGTCGCCGAAGGCGCGAGCTTTGCCGAGGCCTCGGCCGCGGCGCAGTCGGCCAGCGGGGCGCGGGGCGGCCGCGAGGGGCGGCGCCGGCGCGGCTGAGGCCGTTCCTTCCCGCGCAGGCGACGCTCGCGCAGGGGGCGCGATCGTCGCGGATCGGGTCGGTCCGTCGGGCGGCCATGCGTTCCCGCGCGCAGGGCAGGGGCCGGGCGCGGCCGGGCCGGCGTGCGTGCCCCGCGCGAGGCGGACGCCCGGCCGGGCGGGCAACGGCGCGTCCGGGGCGGGGCGGCAGCGGCGCACCCTTCCGCGGGCCGATCCGGCCTGCTAGGGTCCGCGCAAAACGAAGCAGAGGCCATGAGCAGGCTTGCCGCAGCCGTCCTTGCCGCGGCGCTGGCGCTGTGCGCCGCGCCGGGCTCTCCCGCGTCCGAGGGCCGATTGGCGCTCGCGCGGCTTGATGCCGCATCCTCCTTCGTCCGCGACGCGGGCGGGGAGGTCGTGCTCTCGCTCGCGCTCAGCCGCCCGGTGCCCTGGCGCGCCTACACGCTGGCCGATCCGCCGCGCCTGGTGCTCGACTTCCGCGAGATCGACTGGCGCGGCGGCGATCCGGCGGCGATCCTGCGCTCGGATCTGGTGACGGGCCTGCGCGCCGGGACGGTGCGGCCGGGCTGGTCGCGGCTGGTGCTGCCGCTGGCGGTGCCGCTCGTCATCGACGAGGCCGGCATGGAGACCCGCACCGGCGACGGCTCCGCCCGGCTCGGCCTGCGGCTGGTGCCGGCCTCGGCCGAGGCGATGCGCGCCGCCGCCGGCGCGCCGGACTCGCCGATGTTTCCCGCCCTGCCCGAGGCGCCGCCCCCGCCGCGCGGCCGGGGCGCGCTGACCGTGGCGCTCGACCCCGGTCACGGCGGGATCGACCCCGGCGCCGAGGCGGGCGGCGTGACCGAGGCCGACCTGATGCTCGCCTTCGCCCGCGATCTCGAGGCGGCGCTCCTGCGCGCCGGCTTTCGCGTCGCGCTCACCCGCGATGCCGACGTCTTCGTCCCGCTCGACCTGCGCATCACGCGGGCGCGCGCGGCGGGGGCGGACCTGCTGCTGTCGCTCCATGCCGACGCGGTGCCCGAGGGGCGGGCGACCGGCGCCACGGTCTTCACCCTTTCCGAGACCGCCTCGGAGGCGGCGGCCGCCCTGCTCGCCGAGCGCCACGATCGCGACGACCTGCTGTCGGGCGTCGATCTCTCGGCGCAGGACGACGCGGTGGCCGTCGCGCTGATGGACATCGCGCGGCTCGACACCCGGCCCCGGTCCGAGGCGCTGGCCGATGCCATCGTCGCGGGCCTCGGCGCCGCGGTCGGCGGGCTCCACAAGCGGCCGCGGCAGTCCGCCGGGTTCACCGTGCTGCGCGCGGCCGACATCCCCTCGGTGCTGATCGAGCTCGGCTTCCTGACGACCGCCGCCGACCGCGAACGCCTGCTCGCGCCGGAGTGGCGCCGCCGCGCCGCGCAGGCGATCGCGCAGGCCGTATCCGCCTGGGCGGCGGCCGATGCCGAGCGCGCGCGGCAGGCCCGCCGCTAGCACGGCGGCGCCCGCGCCCCGCCCCTTTGACCCGGCGCCGGTCGCGGCCTATAAGCGGCCAGCCCACAGGACCCGCGCGCGATGCTCCGCTTCCTCCTCTCCGCCCTCGGGGCGCTCTTCACCATGGCCACGCTCGGCATCTTCGCCGGCGCGCTCACGGTGGGCGCGATCTTCTACTACTACGGGCGCGACCTGCCGAACCACGAGCAGCTCGCCCAGTACACGCCGCCGACGATCAGCCGGATCTACTCGGGCGAGGGCCGGATCATCGACGAGTTCGCGCAGGAGCGGCGGATCTTCGTGCCCTCGGCCGAGATCCCCGACCTGGTGAAGCAGGCCTTCATCTCGGCCGAGGACAAGAACTTCTACAGCCACCGCGGCTACGACCTGCTCTCGATGCTGGCCGCGGCGCGCGATGCGCTGCGCGGCGGCCGTCTGCGCGGCGCCTCGACCATCACCCAGCAGGTGATGAAGAACTTCCTGCTGTCCTCCGACCGTTCGGCCGAGCGCAAGATCAAGGAGCTGATCCTGGCCGCGCGGCTCGAGGAGACGCTCTCGAAGGACCGGATCCTCGAACTCTACCTCAACGAGATCTTCCTCGGGCAGAACTCGTTCGGAGTGGCCGCCGCGGCGCAGACCTACTTCAACAAGACGCTGACCGAGCTTGCCCCGCACGAGGCGGCCTTCCTCGCGGCGATGCCGCAGGCGCCGTCGAGCTACCATCCGGTGCGCAATGCCGACCGGCTGCTCGAGCGGCGCAACTACGTGCTGCGCGAGATGTACCAGAACGGCTACATCGACCGGGCGACCTACGAGGCCGAGCGCGCCATGCCGCTGCGGTCGGTCCAGGCCGGCGACTTCGAGCCCTTCCGCTCCACGCTGCCGCCGCGCGACTACTTCACCGACGAGATCCGCCGCCAGCTCAGCTCGACCTTCGGCGAGCAGGAGTTCTTCGGCGGCGGCCTGACGATCCGCGCCACGATCGACCCCGAGCTTCAGGAAGTGGCGGCCGCCGCGCTGCGCGAGGGGCTCGAGCGCTACGACCGCAGCCTCGGGGTCTGGCGCGGCACCCGCAAGACGATCGACCCCTCCCGCCTCGGCTCGGAGGCCGAGTGGCGCGCCGCGCTGGCCGAGGTGGAGGTGCCGCGCGACATCGACGGCTGGTTCCCGGCGGTGGTCCTCGAGGTGGGCGAGACCCATGCCCGCATCGGCATCGAGGGCGTGGCCGAGGACGAGGACGGGCACTGGATCCCGCCCGAGGACGTGCAGTGGGCGCGCAAGCTCCAGGCCGACGGCCGCCTCGGCCGCCGCGCCCAGGTCGCGGGCGACCTGCTCGCGGTGGGCGACGTGGTGCATGTCCGCGCCATGACGAAGGACGAGGACGGCTCGTTCCTGCGCTGGACGCTCCGGCAGGTGCCCGAGGTGCAGGGCGGCTTCATGGCGATGGACGTGCAGTCGGGCCGGGTGCTCGCCATGCAGGGCGGCTTCTCCTACCAGCATTCCGAGCTCAACCGCGCCACCCAGGCGCTGCGGCAGCCGGGCTCCTCGTTCAAGCCCTTCGTCTATGCCGCCGCGCTCGATACCGGCTTCACCCCCGCCTCGATCATCATCGACGCGCCGATCGAGATCGACACGCCCGAGGGGATCTGGCGCCCGAAGAACGCCTCGAACCGCTTCTACGGGCCGACGCCGATGCGCACCGGCATCGAGCAGTCGCGCAACCTGATGACGGTGCGGCTCGCGCAGGAGGTCACCATGTACCGGGTGGCCGAATATGCCGAACGCTTCGGCGTCTACGACCGCATGCAGCCCTACCTCGCCATGGCGCTCGGCAGCCAGGAGACGACGCTCTACCGGATGGTCGCGGCCTATGCGATGCTGGCCAACGGCGGCGAGCGGGTGGAGCCGACGCTGGTCGATCGCGTGCAGGACCGCTGGGGCCGCACCATCTACCGGCACGATCAGCGCCTCTGCGAGACCTGCGCCGACCCGAGCCTTCCCGAGGGCGAGGCGCCGCGCATCGTCTCGCGGCGCGACCGGGTGATCGACGCGATCACCGCCTACCAGCTCACCTCGATGCTCGAGGGCGTGGTGCAGCGCGGCACGGGGCGGGGGATCAGCGTGCCGGTGCCGATCGCCGGCAAGACCGGCACCACGAACGACAGCAAGGACGTCTGGTTCATCGGCTATTCCTCGTCGATCGCCGCGGGCTGCTACATCGGCTACGACCAGCCGCGCTCGCTGGGGGATTCCGCCTCGGGCGGCGGCATGTGCGGCCCGGTGTTCGAGCGCTTCATGCGCGAGGCGGTCGCGAAATACGGCGGGACGCGCTTCCGGGTGCCCCCCGGCGGCTACTTCATCAAGATCGACCGCTTCTCGGGGATGCGCCTGCCCGACGACGCGACCGGCGACAACGTGGTCGCCGAGTATTTCCGCGAAGGTGCCGAACCGCTGTTCGGCATCGCCTTCGACGGCGGCTTTGCGATGGGGTCGAACCTGCCGCTCTTCGAGCGGGGCGAGACCGACGGCGCCGAGGGAACGGCCGTCACCACCTCGTCGGGCGAGCGGGCGGTGATTCCGCCAAAGGCCAACTTCGGCACGGTCTCGTCGGGCGGGCTCTACTGACCTTGCCGGCCCCGCCGGGGTCGGCTATCAGGCGGCCTCGATCCCGAAACGCAGAGGAACGCGACCGCCGATGCGCGCCGAAACCGAAGCCAATGTCGCAGCGATCCGCAGGTCGATCGACCTCCTCGCGACGCGGATGGACCGCAGGACCGCGGCCTTCCGGCTGGAGGAGCTGAACGCGCTCACCGAGGACCCCGCGCTCTGGAACGACCCGCAGCGCGCGCAGAAGCTGATGCGCGACCGCCAGATGCTGGCCGACCGCATCGCCACGCTCGACGGCATCGAGCGCGAGCTGCGGGAGAACCTCGAGCTGATCGAGCTCGGCGAGGCGGAGGGCGACACCGAGGTGGTGCGCGAGGCCGAGGAGGCGCTGAAGGCGCTGCGCGCCAGGGCCGAGGCCAAGGAGATCGAGGCGCTGCTCGATGGCGAGGCCGACGCCAACGACACCTTCCTGGAGATCAACGCCGGGGCGGGCGGCACGGAAAGCTGCGACTGGGCGGCGATGCTGGCGCGGATGTACACGCGCTGGGCCGAGGCGCACGGCTACAAGGTGGAGCTGCTCGACGAAAGTCCGGGCGAGGAGGCGGGCATCAAGTCGGCCACCTACCGGATCTCGGGACCGAACGCCTACGGCTGGCTCAAGGGCGAGAGCGGCGTGCACCGGCTGGGGCGGATCTCGCCCTACGACAGCGCCGCCCGGCGGCACACCTCGTTCTGCGCGGTCTGGGTCTACCCCGTGGTCGACGACAACATCGAGATCGTCATTCCCGAGAAGGACATCCGCATCGACACGATGCGGGCGAGCGGGGCGGGCGGCCAGCACGTCAACAAGACCGACTCGGCCGTGCGGATCACCCACCTTCCGACCGGCATCGTCGTCACCTCCTCGCTGAAGTCCCAGCACCAGAACCGCGAGATCGCGATGAACGCGCTGAAGGCCCGGCTCTACCAGCTCGAGCTCGACCGGCGCAATGCCGCGATCCAGGAGCAGCACGAGAGCAAGGGCGAGGCCGGCTGGGGCAACCAGATCCGCTCCTACGTTCTCCAGCCCTACCAGATGGTGAAGGACCTGCGCACCGGCTACGAGACCTCGGACACCGGCGGGGGGCTCGACGGCGACCTCGACGGGTTCATGGCCGCGACGCTGGCAATGAACGCCACCGGCAAGAAGCGCGGCGAGGTCGCCGACATCGCCTGATCCCCGCGGGCGCGGCGCTTGCCGCGGCGCCGCCACTTTCCTACTCTGGAAGGGCGCGCGACACCGGGAGGGATGCCGATGACCATGTCTCCGGCGGCGACGCCGCCATCCGCCGTTCCCGAGCCGAAGCCCGCGACCGCCGCCGACATCCGCGCCGCGCTCGCCGCCGGCTGGAGCGATTTCCGCGCCGCGCCGGCCTTCGGCCTGTTCTTCGCCGCCGTCTATGTCGCGGGCGGGCTGTTCCTCGTCTGGGTGCTTGCCGCCTCGGGGCAGATCTGGTGGACCATCCCGATCACGCTCGGCTTCCCGCTGATCGGCCCCTTCGTTGCCGTCGGGCTCTACGAGGTGAGCCGCCGGCTCGAGGCCGCGGAGCCGCTCGACTGGGGGGCGGTGCTCGGGGTCGTGGTCCGCCAGAAGGACCGCCAGATCCCCTCGATGGCGGCGATCATCGTCATCTTCTTCCTGTTCTGGAACTTCCTCGGGCACATGATCTTCGCCCTGTTCCTCGGGCGCACGGCGATGACCAATGTCTCCTCCTCGTTCGACGTGTTCCTTACCCCGAACGGACTGGCGATGCTGGCGGTCGGCACCCTGGTCGGCGCAGGCTTCGCGCTCGTGCTGTTTGCCACGAACGTCGTGTCGCTGCCCCTGCTGCTCGACCGCGAGGTGGACTTCGTCACTGCGATGATCGTCTCGGTGCGCAGCGTGCTGGAAAGCCCCGCGGTGATGCTCGCCTGGGCCGCGCTGATCGCGGCGGCGCTGTTCCTGTCGATGCTGCCGGTCTTCCTGGGCCTGTTCCTGACGCTTCCCGTCCTCGGCCACGCGAGCTGGCATCTCTACCGGCGCCTGCTGGGCGGGCCGGGCTGAGCCCGCGCCGCCCCCGTCACCCGGATGGCAAGGGGCGGCGGAGCCAGGCCCGCGCCGCCCCCGGCACCCGGATGGCAAGGGGCGCCGGAGCCAGGCCCGCGGCGCCCCTCGATGGTCCTGCCGCCGTCCGCGCGGCGGAGCTCAGCCCTTGACGGCTTCGGCCGGCTTCGGCCCGGCGATGGCCGCCTTCGGCCCGCCGCCGATCGGGTCGTCCTGGCGCTGCACCGAGCCTTCGAAATGGGCGCCGGACTCGATGGCGATCGTCTTGTGGATGATGTCGCCCTCCACGCGGGCCGAGGAGGTGAGCCGGACCTTGAGCCCGCGGACGCGGCCGACGACGCGGCCGTTCACCACGATGTCGTCGGCGACGATCTCGCCGCGGATGGTCGCGCCTTCGCCCACGGTCAGCAGATGGGCGCGGATGTCGCCCTCGACCGTGCCCTCGACCTGGATGTCGCCGCTCGTCTTGATGTTGCCGGTGACCGTCAGGTCCGACGACAGGATCGACGGCCCCGGCTTCGCCTTGGGCGTCGTCGCCGGCATGAAGTCGCCGCCGACCCTCGGGGCGGCGATGTCCGGCATGGTGGATTTCTCCGGCTCCGGGGTCCTGGGTCCGGGCTCGTTGATCTTCGACTTAGAAAACATCTCTTGCCGCCCTGATGTAGGTCATGGGGTTGGTGGGCTGGCCGCCGATGCGCACTTCGTAGTGCAGGTGGGTTCCCGTCGACCGGCCAGAGTTGCCCATATCACCGATCCGGTCCCCGCGCGAGACCCTATCGCCGACCTTCACGCGGATGTTCGACAGATGCGCGTAGCGGGTCTCGATCCCGAAGGCGTGCTGGATCTTGACCAGCCGACCGTAGCCGCCCTGCCAGCCGGCGTGGGTGACAATGCCGTCGCCGGTGGCGTAGATCGGCGTGCCGCTCGCCGCGGCGAAGTCGGTGCCCTCGTGCATCCGCGTGCCGGCGCCGCGCGGGTCGCGCCGGTAGCCGAAGCCGCTGGTGAAGCGGAACGCCGACTTCACCGGCATGGCGAAGGGAACCTTCTGCGCCGCGATGCGGTAGAGGTTCATCTCGTCGAGCCGGCGCAGGATCTCGTTGGCGCGCAGCGCATCAGGCTCGGGTGCGCCGCCGCCCATGGTGGACATCACGATCGGGGTGAGCGGGCCGCCCTGGCCGGAATAGCCGCGGCGGACCTCCTCGATGATCCGGTCGGTCGGCAGCCCGACGGCGCGGAACATCTCGTCGAGCGGCGCGAGCGAGACGGTGACGGCCTCCTCGAGCTGGCCGAAGATGCGGTCGTTGCGCTCCTCGATCAGGGCAAGCTCGCGGGCGAGCTGGTCGGCCTCGGCCTCGCTGGCGGCGGCCGCCTCGCTGATCTCCTCGCGCTCGACCGCCGTCTTGCGCAGCGCGTCGGTCAGGAAGGAGACGGTGGCGGCCAGCTCCTCGGCATCGGCGCCGCGGGCATCCGGGGTCTCGCCCGCCGCCTCGGCGATCAGCCGCGCCGCCTCGCTGCGCGCGGCATCGCGCTCCTGCAGCGTGCGGCGCAGCGTGGCCTGGATCACCTCGATTCCGGTCTCGAGCTCGCGGCGGCGGTCCTCCGAGGCCAGCAGGCGTTCCTGCATGGCCGAGACCTCGGCGAGCGCCAGGTTGAAGCGCTCCTGCGCCGCATGCGCCTCGGCGGCGCGGGCATCGCGGTCGGCGGCGAGCGCGTTGAGCCGCGCCTCGTAGGTGGCCTGCTGGCGTGCGGCCTGCTCGCGCGCGGTGCCCGAGCCGATCGAGTCCATCAGCAGAACCGCCGTGGCGATGATCGTCCAGCCCACGAAGAGCGCCCCGCCGCAGATCGCGACGGCCTGCGTCACGGGCCGCAGGCGGATGAACCGGGTCTCGGTGTCGGATTTCAGGAAGAGGCGGCGCTCGGGGAGGTGGCGCTCCAAGGCCGCGTTGATCTTGTGAGAGAATCGTCCCTGCACCGGCTGCCTGTCCCGTTGGTCCGTTTCGCGACGCCCGCCATCCCCAGCCGCGGGAGTCCCGGAGGTGCTAGCGCGAAGCGCGGCGGCAGGGCAACGGCTTTGGCGCAAATCGCGCCGGCGGCGCCGCGGGCGGCAGGATTCCGCCGATCAGGCGGCCCCCGGCGCCACCAGCGGCCAGTAGAAATCGGGCGGAATGCCGGCCTCGGCCCGCTTCTGCTCGTTGAACGGCGGCTTCAGCGCGCCGTGGAAATGGCGCCGCACCAGTGCGTGGAAGGTCGCGCGCGGGTCGAGGTCGTGGCGCCCGCAGAGGAAGTTGAACCACTTCTGGCCGTAGGCGACATGCCCGACCTCCTCGGCATAGATCGTCTCGAGCGCGGAAACCGCGGCGGCCTCGCCCGCCCTGCGGAACACCTCGATCATGCCCGGCGTCACGTCGAGCCCGCGCGCCTCGAGCACCATCGGCACCACGGCGAGCCGCGCCATCAGGTCGCCCGCGGTGTCCTCGGCCGCGCGCCACATGAAGGCATGCGCGGGCAGGGCGCCGTAATGGCTTCCGCTTGCTTCAAGACAATCGGCCAGAAGGTTGAAATGCTTTGCTTCCTCGTCGGCGGCGCGCACCCAGTCATCGTGGAAGCCCGGCGGCATCGGCACATGCGCGAAGCGGGCGATGATGTCCCAGTGCAGGTCCACCGCGTTGAGCTCGATATGGGCGAGCGCATGCAGCAGCGCGATGCGGCCCGCGGCCGTGCCGGGGCGCCGCCGCGGCACGTCCCTCGGCGGCAGCAGCACCGGCCGCTCGGGGCGCGCGGGGCGGTCCGGCGGCGCGGCGCGCCCGACCGGCATCGTGCCGCCGGCGGCGAACCAGGCGGCCGCGTGCTGCCGCGCAAGCGCCGTCTTGGCCCGGGGGTCGGCCGCCGTCAGGACCTCGACCGCCCGCTCGGCGAGCGTCGGGCTCACAGCGCCTTCACCGCGGCGAGGACCTCCTCGGCATGGCCCGGCACCTTCACCTTGCGCCAGACGTTGCGGACCGTGCCGCTGCCGTCGATCAGGAAGGTCGAGCGCTCGATCCCCATGTACTTCTTGCCGTACATGCTCTTCTCGGCCCAGACCCCGTAGCGCTCGCAGACGTCCGAGCCCTCGTCGGAGGCGAGGATGACGCCGAGCCCGTGCTTGCGGACGAACCGGTCGTGGCTCGCCGGGCTGTCCTTGGAGACGCCCACCACCACCGCGCCTGCCTTCTCGAACTCGCCGGCCATCGCGGTGAAGTCCTTCGCCTCGGCCGTGCAGCCCGAGGTGTCGTCCTTCGGATAGAAGTAGAGCACCACCGCCTTCGGCCTGAGCGCCGAGAGCGTGATCTGCCCGCCGCCGTCGCGGGGCAGGGTGAAGTCGGGGGCGGTCTGGCCGGCGTCGATCATCGCGGTCCTCGTCTGGTCTGGCGAAGTTCGGGCTTCAATTCTAGGGCGGGCCAAGCGAAGATAAAGCCCGCGCCCGGCCGGAAGGCGGGCGGCCGCGGCAGGGCGGTTTCGGAAAGAGCTTCGGGGCCGGACAGGCGCGGCACCGCCGGATGATGGAACGCAACGGATCAGAACCCGAGGCAGGCCGCCGGTTCGGCCCGCTCGGGCTCGTGTCGCTGGCGCTGGCGCTGGGGCTGGCCTGGCTGGCGCTCGGCTTCGCCTCGGGCCGGGCCCTCGTGGCGCCGCAATGGCTCACCGACCGGCTCGAGGAGCGTGCCACCGCCGCGCTCGCCGGGCAGGGCAGGATCGAGATCGGCAGCCTCGTTGCCGTGATGGGCGAGGCCTGGGTGCCGCGGCTGGTGCTGCGCGACCTCAGGCTCACGAACGCGGTCGGGGCCGAGGTGGCGCAGGTGCCGGAGCTGCGCCTGCGCTTCTCGCCCCGGGCGCTCGTCGGCGGCCAGATCCGGCCGACGCGCCTGACGATCGTCGGCGCCGACCTGACCGTGCGGCGCGACCGCGAAGGGCGCTTCGACATCGCCTTCGGCGCGCAGGCGCGCGCGCTCCGGCGGGCGGCCACCGTGCCCGAGATCCTCGCCGGGATCGACCGCGTGCTGTCGCTTCCCGCGCTCGAGGATCTCGGCCTCGTGGCCGGCGAGGCGCTGCGGCTCACCTTCCAGGATGCGAGCACGGGCCGCGTCTGGCGGGCCGAGAACGGCACGCTCGCGCTCGACCTCGGTGACCAGGGGCGGACGCTGACACTCGGCTTCGCCGTCACCGGGGGCGTCGGGCGCGCCCCGGCGCCGGCCCGCATCACGCTCTCGACCGGCCCCGCGGCGGACAGCCTCGCGATCGCCGCCGAGGTCGAGGGCGTGGCGGCGGCCGATCTGGCCGCGCAGGTCCCGGCGTTCGACTGGCTTGCCTCCGCCGACGCGCCGCTCTCGGCCAGCCTGCGCGGCGCCCTCGACGCCGAGGGCCGGCTTGCCCGCTTCGACGGCGCGCTGACGATGGGTGCCGGCGCCATCGTGCCGGGCGGCGCGGCGCGGCCGGTGCCCTTCGACGGCGCGCGCGCCTACCTGTCCTACGACCCGGAAGCGCGGCGCTTCGCCTTCTCCGAGATCAGCGCGACGACCCCCGAGGCCCGCTTCCGCGCCAGCGGCCAGGCGCTGCTGCGCCGGCTCGACCCCGAGACGGGGCGGCCGGGCGAGATGCTGGTGCAGCTGTCGCTCGCCGACATCGAGATCGATCCGCGCGGCGAGATGTCCGAGCCGGTGCGCTTCGACACCGGCGCCATCGACCTGCGCATCGGCTTCGCGCCGCTCAGGGTGGATCTCGGCCAGCTGTCCCTCGTCTCGGGGCCGCGCCGCTTCTCCGCCACGGGCCGGGCCGAGGCCGGGCCGGGCGGCTGGTCGGCGGCGCTCGACGCGAGCATCAACGAGATGCCGCACGACCGGCTGCTTGCGCTCTGGCCGCTGCGGGTGGTGCCGCGCACCCGCGCGTGGCTGGCCGAGAACGTGCTCGGCGGCCTGTTCACGGACGTGCGCGCGGCGATGCGCCTGCGGCCGGGCGCGGCCCCCCGGCTCGCGCTCTCCTACCAGTTTCGCGACGCCACCGTGCGCTTCGTGCGCACGCTGCCCCCGATCGTCGGCGGCGCGGGACATGCGGCGATCGAGGACACGCGGCTGACGCTCGCGCTGGCCGAGGGCCGGGTGCGCTCCCCGAACGGCGAGACGATCCGCACCGACGGGTCGGTGTTCACGATCCCCGATCTGGCCGAGGTGCCCGCCGTCGCCGAGGTCCGGCTCGAGACCGAAAGCTCGATCCCGGCGGCGCTGGCGCTGCTCGACGAACCGCCGTTCCGCCTGCTCGCCAAGGCGGGCCGCCCCACCGATGCGGTGCAGGGCCGAGCGCGGCTGTCGTCGCTGATCCGGCTGCCGCTGGTGCGCAGCCTCACCGTCGCCGACGTGGATTTCGCCGTCGGCGGCCGGCTGACCGACCTGCGGTCGGAGACGCTGGTGCCGGGCCGGACGCTCGCGGCGGCGGAGATGACCCTGACCGCGGATGCCGGGGGGCTGACCGTCTCGGGGCCCGGCCGCCTCGGCGGCGCGGCCTTCGATGCCGCCTGGATCCAGCCCTTCGGCCCTGAGGCGCAGCGCGGCAGCCGGGTCGAGGGCGAGGTGACGCTGGACCAGGCCTTCCTCGACGAGTTCGGGATCGCGCTTGCGCCCGGAAGCTTCGCGGGCTCGGCAGCCGCGACGGTGACGATCGAGCTGCCGCGCGGCGGCCCTCCCGCCTTCCGGCTGACCTCGGGGCTCGTCGGCGCGGCGCTCGCGGTGCCCGCGCTCGGCTGGACCAAGGCGGCGGGCGCGACCGGCACGCTCGAACTCGCCGGGCGGCTCGGCAGCCCGCCCATGATCGAGCGACTCCGGCTCGATGCGCCGGGCCTGCTCGCCGAGGGCCGGGTCGCGTTCGGCGCCGGCGGCCGGTTCGAGCGGCTCGCCCTGTCGCGGCTGCGCGCCGGTGGCTGGCTCGACGCGCCGGTGACGCTGACGGCGCGGGGCGCGGGCCGGCCGCCCGCGGTCTCGGTCGAGGGCGGCACGCTCGACCTGCGCGAGGCCGACTTCGCGGCCAGCCGCGCGGGCCGGGGCGGGCCGATCTCGCTCGCGCTCGAGCGGCTGATCGTCAGCGAGGGGATCGCCTTCTCGGGGCTCCGGGCCGAGCTCGGCACCGAGGGCGGGCTCAACGGCCGCTTCAGCGGCCTGCTCGCCGGCCGGGCGCCGGTGTCGGGCGTGCTTGCGCCCTCGGCGAACGGCACCGCGATCCGTCTGCAGGCGGCCGACGCCGGCAGCACGCTCGCCGCCGCCGGCCTGTTCCAGAGCGCGCGGCAGGGCCAGCTCGACCTCACGCTGGTGCCGCTGCCCGGCCGGGGGCGCTACGACGGGCGCTTCCGGATCTCCAACCTGCGCGTGCAGGGCGCCTCGGGGCTGGCGAGCCTGCTCTCGGCGATCTCGGTCGTCGGCCTGCTGGAACAGCTCGACGGCCAGGGGATCGCCTTCGGCGAGGTGACGGGCGAGTTCACCCTGGAGCCGCGCGGCATCACCCTGCGGCGGGCGAGCGCGGTCGGGCCCTCGCTCGGCATCTCGATGGCGGGGGTCTACGACCTGCGCTCGCGCCGGATCGACATGCAGGGCACGATCTCGCCGGTCTACTTCCTGAACGCCATCGGCCAGATCTTCTCGCGGCAGGGCGAGGGGCTGTTCGGCTTCAACTACCGCATGTCGGGGCCGGCGTCGGAACCGGGCGTGACGGTCAATCCGCTCTCGATCCTGACGCCGGGGATGTTCCGCGAGATCTTCCGGGCCAATCCGCCGGCGCTGACGCAATAGGCCTTGCCGCAGGCGCCGCGGCGGCCTAGATCGCGCCGCGCGCAGGGGCCCGGCCGATGAAGCTTTCCGACTTCGACTATCCGCTTCCCGAGGACCGCATCGCCACCCGGCCGGCGCGGCCGCGCTCCTCCGCCCGGCTGCTGGTCGCCGAGGGCGACCGGATCCGCGACCTGATCGTGCGCGACCTGCCCGAGGTGCTGCGCCCCGGCGACCGGCTGATCCTGAACGACACGAAGGTGATCCCGGCGCGCCTGACCGGCACGCGGCACCGGCGGACGGGGCAGGGCGCGGCGGCAGCGAAGGTCGAGGCGACGCTGCTCGAGCCGCAGGCCGACGGCACCTGGGCGGCGCTCGTCCGGCCGCTGCGCAGGCTGCGCGCGGGCGATGCGGTGACGTTCTCGCCCGAGCTCTCCGCCGAGGTCGCCGCCGTGGGCGGGGGCCAGGCGCGGCTGCGGTTCAACCTGGCCGGCGCGGACTTCGACGCCGCCCTGGAGCGCGCCGGTGCGATGCCCCTGCCGCCCTACATCGAACGCCTGCGCAGGCCCGACGAGGCCGACCGCGAGGATTACCAGACCGTCTGGGCGCGCCGCCCCGGGGCGGTGGCAGCGCCGACCGCCTCGCTCCACTTCGACGAGCCGCTGCTCGCGGCGCTCGACGCGCGGGGCGTGGGCTTCACCCATGTCACGCTGCACGTCGGCGCGGGCACCTTCCTGCCGGTCAAGGTCGAGGACGTGACCGCGCACCGCATGCACGCCGAATGGGGCGAGGTCACGCCGGCCGCGGCGGCCGAGATCAACGCCACCCGTGCGGCGGGTGGGCGGATCATCCCGGTCGGCACCACGGCGCTGCGGCTGATCGAAAGCGCGGCGGACGCGGACGGCCGGGTGCATCCCTGGCGGGGCGAGACCGACATCTTCATCTACCCCGGCTACCGCTTCCGCGCGACCGACGCGCTGATGACGAACTTCCACCTGCCGAAGTCCACCCTCATGATGCTCGTTGCCGCGCTGATGGGCCGCGAGCGGATCATGGCCATCTACGATCACGCGATCCGGGCGGGCTACCGCTTCTTCAGCTACGGCGACGCCTCGCTCCTGATCCCCTGACGGCGGCCGCCGGCGCAGCGTCGCCTTCGGGCTATACGGCGCGCCCGCGCCGGGGTAGGAGGGCGGGCATGTTCGCCGTGCTGCGTTCCACCTGGGCCCTGTTCCTCGGCCTCATGCTGCTGATGGTCGGCAACGGCCTCCAGGGCACGCTGCTCGGCATCCGCGGGGCGCTCGAGGGCTTCTCGCCCACCGAGATGTCGGTGATCATGTCGGCCTACTTCGTGGGCTTCCTCTTCGCCTCGGCGCGCGCGCCGCGGATGATCCAGAGGGTCGGCCACGTGCGCGTCTTCGCCGCGCTCGGCTCGTTCATCTCGGCGGTGCTGATCCTGTTCCCGGTGGTGACCGAGCCCTGGGCCTGGGTGGCGCTCCGCGCGATCCTCGGCTTCTCGTTCTGCGGCGTCTACATCACGGTGGAGAGCTGGCTCAACGACAGTTCCACCAACGAGACGCGGGGGCGGGCGATGTCGCTCTACCTCATCGTCCAGATGATCGGGATCATCGCCGCGCAGTTCCTGCTGAACCTCGCCGACCCCGGCGGCTTCCTGCTCTTCATCATCCCCTCGGTGCTGGTCTCGGTCGCCTTCGCGCCGATCCTGCTGACGGCGAGCCCGGCGCCGGCCTTCGCCGCCACGCGCGGCATGAGCCTGCGCGCGCTCTGGCGCACCTCGCCGCTGGGCTGCGCCTCGGTGTTCCTTCTGGGGGGCGTGTTCTCGGCGATCTTCGGCATGGCCGCGGTGTTCGGCACCGAGGCGGGGCTGACGGTGCGGCAGATCTCGATCTTCGTGGCCGCGATCTACGTCGGCGGTCTGCTCTGGCAATATCCGATCGGCTGGGCCTCCGACCGGATGGACCGCCGCCGGCTGATCCTGGGCCTCGCGGCCGGCGGGGCCGCGGCGATGGCGCTTGCGGCGGTGTTCTTCGGGTCGTTCCCCGCGCTGCTGGCCGCGGCCTTCGTGATCGGCGGGGTGGCCAACCCGCTCTACTCGCTCGCCATCGCCTATACCAACGACTACCTGCCCCCCGAATCCATGGCCTCGGCCTCGGCGGGGCTGCTGTTCCTCAACGGCGTCGGCGCGATCGGCGGGCCGCTCGTCGTCGGCTGGATGATGGAGGAGATCGGGCCCGCGGGCTTCTTCCTGTTCCTCGCGGCCCTGCTCGGGCTGATGGCCGCCTACGCCGCCTGGCGCATGACGCGGCGACCGGCGCCGAGCGTGACCGAGACCGGCGCCTTCGTGCCGATCGCGCCCACCGCCACCCGGGTCGCCGCGGGCGCGGCCGTCGGCGCCGTGCACGAGGCGCGGGAGGAGCCCGCCGAACCGGCGGCGTGAACGGCGGTTGCCATCGCGGCCGGGCCCTGCCACCCTTCCGGCAGGAGGTGGCATGCCATGACGACACCGCAGGAGGTCCTCCATTTCTGGCTGGAGGAGGTCGGCGAGGACGGGTGGTACAGGGGCGGTGCGGAGCTCGACGCGCTCTGCGCCGCGCGCTTCGAGGTCGCCTGCGACCGGGCCCGCAACGGCGCATTCCGCGACTGGCTGTCGCGCCCCGAGAGCGCGCTTGCCTATCTGATCCTCACCGACCAGCTGCCGCGCAACATCTACCGCGGCACGGCGCTGGCGTTCCATGCCGACCCGCTCGCGCAGTCGGGGGCACGCCTCGCGATCGCCCGCGGGCACGACCTGAGGATCGCGGGCACGCCGCGGCAGTTCTTCTACATGCCCTTCGAGCATGCCGAGAACCGCCAGGCGCAGTCGCTCTCCGTCTGCCTGTTCCTGACGCGGATGCCCGGCGATCCCGGCGACAACCTGGTCCACGCCCGCGCGCACCGCGAGATCATCCGGCGCTTCGGCCGCTTTCCCTCGCGCAACGCCGCGCTCAACCGCGTCTCGAGCCCGGCCGAGGAACGCTTCCTTGCCGAGGAGGGCTATGCCGGCGTGGTGGAGCGGCTGAAGGCGGCCTGAGCCATGCGGGCCGCGCATGGCGCCCCGGCGGCGCCTTCCTTGCCGGGGACAGGGGAATAGTTTAAGGGTAAACCAATTCCGCAGGGGAGGAGGCAGATGGCCGCGAAGACCTTCGACATGATCGTGATCGGCGCCGGCCCCGGCGGCTATGTCGCGGCGATCCGGGCCGCACAGCTCGGGCTCAGGGTCGCCTGCGTGGAGCGCGAGCACCTCGGCGGCATCTGCCTCAACTGGGGCTGCATCCCGACCAAGGCGATGCTGCGCTCGGCCGAGGTGTTCCACCTGATGCACCGGGCGAAGGAGTTCGGCCTGACGGCCGAGGGCATCGGCTACGACCTGAACGCGGTCGTGCAGCGCTCGCGCGCGGTGGCCAGGCAGCTCTCGGGCGGGATCGGGCACCTGTTCCGCAAGAACAAGGTCACCTCGATCATGGGCGAGGCCACGATCACCGGCAGGGGCCGGGTCGCGGTCAGGACCGACAAGGGAACCGAGGAGCTCGAGGCGAAGGCGATCGTGCTGGCGACGGGCGCGCGGGCGCGCGAGCTGCCGGGGCTCGAGGCCGATGGCGACCTCGTCTGGACCTACCGCCACGCGCTGCTGCCGCCGCGGATGCCGAAGGACCTGCTCGTGATCGGCTCGGGGGCGATCGGGATCGAGTTCGCGAGCTTCTACAACACGCTGGGCGCGAGGACGACCGTCGTCGAGGTGATGGACCGCATCCTGCCGGTCGAGGATGCCGAGATCAGCGCCTTCGCAAAGAAGCAGTTCGTCAGGCAGGGGATGACCATCCTCGAGAAGGCGACGGTCAGGAAGCTCGACCGGGGACGGGGCAAGGTCACCGCGCATATCGAGACCGGGGGCCGGACCGAGACGCGCGACTTCGACACCGTGATCTCGGCCGTCGGCATCGTCGGCAACGTCGAGAACCTCGGGCTCGAGGCGCTCGGCGTGACGATCGACCGCACCCATGTCGTGACCGACGAATACTGCCGCACCGGGGTCGAGGGGCTCTATGCCATCGGCGACATCGCCGGCCCGCCCTGGCTTGCGCACAAGGCGAGCCACGAGGGGGTGATGGTCGCCGAGCTGGTCGCCGGCCTGCATCCGCACCCGATCAGGCCGAATTCCATCGCCGGCTGCACCTACTGCCAGCCGCAGGTGGCCAGCGTCGGCCTGACGGAGGAGAAGGCGAAGGCGGCGGGCCGCCAGGTGAAGGTCGGCCGTTTCCCCTTCATCGGCAACGGCAAGGCGATCGCGCTCGGCGAGCCCGAGGGGCTGATCAAGACCGTCTTCGACGCGGCGACCGGCGAGCTGCTCGGCGCCCACATGGTCGGCGCCGAGGTGACGGAACTGATCCAGGGCTATGTGATCGGCCGCACGCTCGAGACCACCGAGGCCGAGCTGATGGAGACGGTCTTCCCGCACCCCACGCTGAGCGAGATGATGCACGAAGCGGTGCTCGACGCCTACGGGCGCGCGCTCCACTTCTGAGCGCCCAGCCGCCCGACAGCCGCCCGACAGCCGCGGGTCTGCCGGGCGGCGCGCCGCTACTCGCCGGGGATGACGCGCGGGCGCTCTTCGGCGGCGGCGGCGTGCGGGGCCGCCCGCCGCGCGAGGATGCCGCGGGCGGTCTCGTGCAGGAGGCGCGCCCATTCCCGGAACGGATAGAGCCAGATCAGGATCGGGTTCTTGTCCTCGATCCCCGAGGACAGGGCGCCCATCGGCTTGTCGCAGCGGCGCGGCATGTAGTAGGTGCCGAAGATCACGTCGTAGAACGAGAAGATGTTGGCCAGGTTCTTGCCGTAGGCCTCGGGCGCGTCGGCGTGATGCCAGCGGTGGAAGGCGGGCGAGGCGATCACGTAGCGCAGCGGCCCGTGCGTCCAGCCGACATCGAGATGCACATACATGTTGTGGGCGAGGCTCAGCGTCGTGGCGATCGGGATCACCTCGGGCATCTGCAGCCAGGTCAGCATGATGATGTAGGTGAACGACATCAGCATGACCTCGAAGTAGTGCACCCGGAAGGTCGTGAACACGTTGACATGCGTGTCGGAATGATGCGCGGCATGGGCCGGCCAGAGCCAGCGTGTCGAGTGCATCAGCCGGTGGATCGTGTAGTCGGCGAGGTCCTTCGCGGCGAGCGCGAGGATCGAGGTCGCCCAGAGCGGGGTCGTGGCCCAGAAGTCGGCCGGCAGGCGCGGGATGTTCAGCGCGTCGTAGCCGGCCTGGGCGAAGGCGTTGATCTCGGGGTGGCAGGTAAGCATCACCGCGTAGTTCATCACCATCACGAGGATCGTGGCCGAGGTGTTCTGGATCGCGTGCCAGCCGAGCTCCTCGCGCTTGCCGAGGAGGTACATGACGATCGGCACCGGGATCGCCAGAAGCAGCAGCCGCTCCTTCGTCAGCCAGTTCGCGAATGCCGTGATCCAGTCCAGAACGTCCATGCCACCGCCTTGCCCCGGCCGCCCGCGCGGGCGGGCCGCCCCCATCGGCCAGATACCTCGGATCATGGCGGTAGCAGGCCGATCCGCCGGTTTCTGGTTCTGACTGTGGCGAAAGTTGGGCGCGCCTTCAGGAATAGCCGATCATCCGCCCGGACAGGAGCACTGCCGGCCAGAGCATGAGCGACGTCGCGGCCGCGGGCCGCCGGCGCGCGGCCGAGAGACTCTCGAGACGCAGATGCAGCGCGGCATTCGCAAGCGCCGCCGCCAGCAGGGCGAGCTTCAGGCGGAACCAGCCGTTCTGCGCGTAGTCGGTCGCCTGCGTCAGGAATAGGAGCGCCCCGCATCCCGCGGCAAGCGCGAGACCAGCCGCCGCGAAGGGCCGCAGGAAGGCGACCGTGTCAGCCGGTTCCGGCCCCCGGACCAGGCCGAGCACCCGCAGGTCCATCGGCACGACGGCCCCGAACAAGAGGGCGATTCCGGCGACATGGCCGGCGTTCACCAGCGGATAGGTCCAGCGCGCGGCCTTGAGGTGCTGGGCGAGCGCGGTGGCCTCCACCGCGGCAAGGAGGTCACTCACGACCGGTCGGGGTAGAGGTCGTGCACGGTGCTGTCGATGACGATCCGCTCGGCCTTCATGATGCGCTGCGCCGGATCGGCATGCCGGTGGCCCCGGGCCGTGATCTCGGTGCCGGGCGCCAGCATCCCGTCGGTCAGGCCCGCGTTGGCGTTGCGCCATGGCCGGCCGACCTCGACCGTCCAGGTCTCGCCGCCCGCGTCCACGGTCAGGAGCCCGTGCGGGTTGCCGAGCCGGGCCTCGGTGATCGTCCCGGTCAGCTCGAACTCGCCTGCTTCCGTCCAGCGCCAGCCGTGATGGGCCAGCGCGGGCAGGGCGACTGCGGTGCCGACGAGCGCGAGGACGAGGCGGCGGGGGATGGGGTTCATGTCGTCTCCCTTTCTGGCCTCTCCGGAGTCTAGCCCGAAGCCGCCTGGTGGCGACTGACAGCTGCGTGAGCGCGCATCGTGCTGTCAGGAGGGCGAGGATGTTCCGTGTATGTTCTCATTTTTCGATTGGAGACTCGGCGCGGAGGGACTATCTGTTAACCCTCATTCCGGGGTGGACGATGGCCGAGCAGCGCGAGATCGAGGTGCGGGGCGCCCGCGAGCACAACCTCAAGA
>JANZZL010000060.1 GCA_026419405.1 Paracoccaceae bacterium
GGACAACGTGCCGGCCGAATACCAGCGCCACGCCCACCACTGGCTGATCCTGCACGGCCGCTACATCTGCACCGCACGCAAGCCGCGCTGCGCCGACTGCCTGATCCGCGACCTGTGCGCCTGGGAGGAGAAGACCGCATGAAGAGGTATCAGGTCGTCGGCATCGGCAACGCCATCGTGGACGTGCTGGCCCGGACCGAGGAGACGTTCCTCGAGCACATGGGCATCCGCAAGGGCGTGATGCAGCTCGTCGAGCGGGAGCGTGCCGAGGTGCTCTATGCGGCCATGAAGGACCGGACCGAGGCGCCGGGCGGGTCGGTCGCCAATACCATCGCGGGGCTCGGCAACCTCGGGCTCTCGACCGCCTTCATCGGGCGCGTGCGCGACGACGCGCTGGGGCGGTTCTACGCGAAGTCGCTGGAGCTCGAAGGCTCGGCCTTCCCGAACCCGCCGGTGGCGGGGGCGGAGCTGCCCACCTCGCGGTCGATGATCTTCGTCACCCCCGACGGCGAGCGCAGCATGAACACCTACCTCGGCATCTCGGCCGAGCTCGGCCCCGAGGACGTGGACGAGGCGGTGGCCGGCGGGGCGGAGATCCTGTTCCTCGAGGGCTACCTGTTCGACAAGCCGCAGGGCAAGCAGGCCTTCCTGGCCGCCGCCGCGGCCTGCCGCCGGGGGGGCGGCATGGCGGGCGTGGCGCTCAGCGACCCGTTCTGCGTCGATCGCCACCGCAGCGACTTCCGCGCCCTGGTGCGCGCGCTCGACTACGTGATCGGCAACCGCCACGAGTGGACCGCGCTCTACGAGACCGCCGACCTCGAGCAGGCGCTGGCCTGCGCGGCGGCCGACTGCCCGATCGTGGTCTGCACGCGCTCGGGCGAGGACGTGATCCTGATCCGCGAGGGCGAGCGGGTGGAGGTGCCGGTGCACCGGGTGGTGCCGGTCGATGCCACCGGCGCGGGCGACCAGTTCGCCGCGGGCTTCCTCTACGGCCTGGCCACCGGCCAGACGCTGGCCACCGCGGGGCGGATGGGCTGCATCGCGGCGGCCGAGGTGATCAGCCACTTCGGCGCCCGGCCCGAGACGGACGTCAAGGCGCTGTTCCGCCGCGCGGGCCTGATCTGAGCCCCACGCCGCGGGCGGTTCACAGGCGGGCGGCGGCAGCCTATAACTCCGCCGCGGGGGCAGAGCTGGAGCGGGACATGGATTTCGAGAGCTTCGTCGGCGCCGATGCGGTCTGGCTGATCCTGGCCGCGTTCATCATCCTGTCGATCTTCCTCGGCATCCGCGTCGTGCCGCAGAGCGAGAAGCACGTCGTCGAGCGCTTCGGCCGGCTGCGCGCGGTGCTCGGGCCGGGGCTGAACTTCATCGTCCCGTTCCTCGACCGGGTGGCGCACCGCATCTCGATCCTCGAGCGGCAGCTGCCGAACGCCACGCAGGACGCGATCACCTCGGACAACGTGCTGGTGAAGGTGGAGACCAGCGTCTTCTACCGGATCACCGAGCCGGAGAAGACCGTCTACCGGATCCGCGACGTGGATGCCGCGATCGCCACGACGGTGGCCGGGATCGTGCGGTCCGAGATCGGCAAGCTGGAGCTCGACCAGGTGCAGTCGAACCGCGCGCAGCTCATCGAGCGGGTGCGCGAGCAGGTCCGTGCCGTGGTCGACGACTGGGGCGTGGAGGTGACGCGCGCCGAGATCCTCGACGTCAACCTAGACGATGCCACCCGCGCGGCGATGCTCCAGCAGCTCAATGCCGAGCGGGCGCGGCGGGCGCTGGTCACCGAGGCCGAGGGCAAGCGCCGGGCGGTGGAGCTGCAGGCCGATGGCGAGCTCTACGCCGCCGAGCAGGAGGCGAAGGCCAGGCGCATCCTCGCCGATGCCGAGGCCTATTCGACCGCGACCATCGCCCAGGCGATCAAGGAGAACGGGCTCGAGGCGGCGCAGTACCAGGTGGCGCTGAAGCAGGTGGAGGCGCTGATGGCGGTGGGCCAGGGCCAGGGCAAGCAGACGGTGCTGCTGCCCGCCGCCGCGCTCGATGCCTTTGCCAATGCCTTCCAGCTTCTCAAGGCGCGGTCGTGATGCTCTGGCAGGCGTGGTGGGTCTGGGGGGTGGCGGCGCTGGCGCTCGCCATCCTCGAGGTGCTGGCGCCGGGCTACCTGTTCCTGGGCTTCGCCATCGGCGCGGCGGCGACCGCGCTCCTGCTGCTTGCGGGCGGGCCGTTCGCGGCCTGGCTCGTGGGCTCGCTGCCGCTTCTGCTGCTGTTCTTTGCGCTCGCCTCGCTCGTCGCCTGGATCGTGCTGCGCCGCGTGCTCGGCGTGCGCAGGGGCCAGGTCAAGCTCTGGGACCGCGACATCAACGACGGCTGACGCCTCAGGCCGGCTGTCTCGGCGCCATGCCGACGAGTTCGGCCACGCCGCGCCGGAGCTTGCCCTTGGTGAGCCAGGAGACGGCGAAGGCCACGACGCCGACCGTCTCCCACCAGAAGACGTAGTTGTAGCGGGCGAGGACGGCCCGCGTCGCGTCGGGCGAGAGCGCATAGGCCCCGAGGAAGGCGATCGAGGCGAGGAGCAGGATCCCGCAGGTCAGGTAGACGCGGTTGTTCGGCGCCGTCCAGTCGATGCGGCCGTCGGGCAGCCGGTCGCCCCTGGGGAAGAGCACCAGGCAGAACACCGCGAGGCAGAGGAAGAAGACCGCCGCCGAGGTGAAGTGGACCCAGGCGAAGGCCGTCCAGTGCCGGACGAAGCCCTGCACCGGGCAGGTGACGGTGCGCAGCGGGTCGGTGCCGGCGACCGGGAAGCCCTGCCCCGGCGGGCAGGCGGCGAGGTCGGGCGGCACCACCGGGAACAGCGCGACGCCGATCGCACCGAGTCCGGCGACGGTCGAGACCCACTGGTCGGAGAGATGTTCGCCGGGCTGGCGCGGATAGCCCTGGTAGGCGACGAGGAACACGCCGATGGCGACGAGGCAGCCCACCAGGATGTCGCCCATGTGGGTGTGGTAGAATTCCGAGATCGAGGGCTGCATCCCGTGGCCCAGCACCAGGGCGTAGAAGAGCAGCGACAGCGGCAGGGCGAGGCCGAGCAGGCCCAGGGCCCGGCGCACGGCGAGGTAGGAGAGCACGCGCGCATCGGTCGGCGGCGGCTGCTGCGGGGCGGACATCGGCGCCTCCCTTTCCCGAGTCGGCCAGACGCAAGGGTAACCGATCGCGGCGCCGGCATGCGATGGCGGATTTCCCCACCTCCGCCGCGGGCCGGTGGGCGGGCTTCCGCCGGACGGCGGCCCGGCGCGGCGCGGGGCGGAACCGGGCGCGGGCCCCGGCGGTTCGCCCGGCATCCGAAGCCAATGCGAGGAGGTCCGCCATGGACAACCCCAACCTGAACACCGGCCCCCATGCGACGCGCGAGCGGGCGGAGCGCCACGACAGCATGCAAACGACCCGCTCGGGCGGGTCCTCGGCGCTGTGGTTCATCGTCGGCGGCGTCGTCGTGGCGCTCGGCATCGTGGCCTACGTGATGTCGGGCGGCACGGCCGACCGCGCGGCCCTCCCGCAGGAGGGCGCGACGGTCACGACCGGGAACGGCGAGACCCCGGCCGACCCGACCGCCCAGCCGGCGCCGGTGACCGAGGCGCCCGCGGCCCCGAGCGCGCCCGAGCCCGCGCCCGAGGCGGCGGCCCCGGCCGAGACCGCTCCGGCCGAAACCGCGCCTGCCGCGCCCGCGCCCGCCGAGGGCGGCGCCGCGACCGGCAACTGATCCCACGCGGCAGAGCGGGCCCGTTGCGCGCGCTCTCGGGGCGCCGAGGGGGGCGCGTCGGCGCGCCCCGGGTGCGCGCAGCCCGTCAGACGCCGGCGAGCTCGGCGACGATGGCCTGCGCCGCCGCCCTGGGGTCGGGCGCCGCCCAGACCGGGCGGCCCACGACGACGTGGTCGGCGCCCGCTCGCACCGCCTCGGCCGGGGTGGCGATGCGCTTCTGGTCGTCGGCCGTGCTGCCGGCGGGCCGCACGCCAGGCGTGACGATCAGCCTTCCCGCCGCCTCGGGCAGCGCCCGGATGCGCGCCGCCTCCTGCGGCGAGCAGATCACCCCGTGCGCCCCCGCCGCGAAGGCGCGCGCCGCGCGCTCCGCCACGATGTCGGCCAGGCTCCCCGGGCGGATCAGCGCGGCGTCGAGGTCGGCCCGGTCGAGCGAGGTGAGCACGGTCACCGCGAGGATCCGGGTGGCCGAGCCCCCTGCCCCCTCGCGCGCGGCGGCGACCACCGTCGGGTCGCCGTGGACGGTGAGCAGGTCGAGGTCGAACCGCGCCAGCCCGCGCACCGCCGCCGCAACCGTGGCGCCGATGTCGAAGAGCTTGAGGTCGAGGAACACGCGCTTGCCGTGCTCGTCCTTCAGCTCGCGGGCCAGCGCCAGCCCGCCGCCGGTCAGCATCCCCAGACCGATCTTGTAGAACGAGACGGCATCGCCAAGGCGGCCGACGAGCTCGAGCCCGGAATGCGCATCGGGCAGGTCGAGGGCGATGATCAGCCGGTCGTCATGGGCGGGGCCGGGCTGCGGCATGGCGCGCTCCTCCTGGGGGCCGGGGTCGGCGGCCTTCCTAGAGTGGTCACGGGTCCGGGGCAACCCGGGCGGCCCCGGGC
>JANZZL010000124.1 GCA_026419405.1 Paracoccaceae bacterium
CCGCCCCCACCCGGGCGGACCGGCCCGGGCGCGGCCCCGCACCCTGCGCGAGGCCGGCAGGCGCACGCGCCCCGCCCCGTGCCGCATCCCTCCGCCGGAACCGGCCGGCGCGCCGCGCCGCCCCGCCTCCCCGCGCCGAGGGCGCGGCGTGCCCTCCGCCGCCTGCCCCTTCCCCTTGGCCGAAATACGCCCGGGGGGGAGTCCGGCCGCAGGCCGGACGGGGGGCCGGCAGCCCCCCCGCGCGGCCGCCGCCCGCGCGCCGGCTCACGCCAGCCGCTCCAGCACCAGCGCCACGGCCGACTGCTCGGCCACCCGCAGCTTCGCCCGGCAGCGCCCGGTGCGGCCGGGGTCGGCGCTGTCGAGCCCCATCGTCCAGGCCCAACCCTCGGGCGGCGCCGGCAGCGCGATCTCGAGGCCGGCCCCGGCGTTCAGCACGAGCAGGATCGCCTCCTCCCCGGCCGCATAGGCCGGCGTCCCCGAGGCGGTCCGCAGCTCGGCGATCACCACCTTCAGCCCCGGATCGGTCCAGTCCGCCGCCTCCATCGGCCGGCCCGAGGGGTGGTGCCAGAACAGGTCCTCCCGCCCGTCCTCGGCGCGCTCGCGCGAATGCAGGAACCGCTTCTGGCTCAGGATCGGATGCGCCTTGCGGAAGGCGACCGCCCGCGCCACGAAGTCGCACAGCGCCCGGTCCGCCCGGCCCCAGTCGAGCCAGGATGTCTCGTTGTCCTGGGCATAGGCGTTGTTGTTGCCGCCCTGGCTGTGGCCGATCTCGTCACCCGCCAGCAGCATCGGCGTGCCCTGGCTCAGCAGCAGCGTGGCGATCATCGCGCGCACCCGCCGGGCCCGGGCGGCGAGGATCCCGGGATCCTTCGTCGGCCCCTCCACCCCGAGGTTGGCCGAGAAGTTCTCCGAATGGCCGTCGCGGTTGCCCTCGCCGTTGGCCTCGTTGTGCTTGGCGGCATAGCTCACCACGTCGGCCAGCGTGAAGCCGTCGTGCGCGGTGACGAAGTTGACCGAACTGGTCGCCGGCCGGCCCGCCCGGTCGAACTCCCCCGCCGAGCCGGTGATCCGCGCCGCAAGCTCGGCCGCCGCGCCCGCATCGCCGCGCCAGAAGCGCCGCACCCCGTCGCGGTAGCGGTCGTTCCACTCCAGGAACGGCGGCGGAAAGCCGCCGAGCTGGTAGCCTCCCGGCCCGATGTCCCAGGGCTCGGCGATCAGCTTCACCCCGGCCAGCAGCGGGTCCTGCCGCAGCGCCTGGAAGAACGGCGCGGCCGGGTCGAAGCCGTGGTCGCGCCGGCCGAGCGTGGCCGCCAGGTCGAAGCGGAACCCGTCCACGCCCATCTCGCCGGCCCAGTAGCGCAGGCTGTCCATCACCATCCGCAGCACCATCGGATGGTCGAGCCGCAGCGTGTTGCCGGTGCCGGTGTCGTTGACGTAGTAGCGCGGCTCCGGCGCCAGCCGGTAGTAGCTCGCGTTGTCGAGGCCGCGGAACGACAGCGTCGGTCCGAGCTCGTTGCCCTCGCAGCTGTGGTTGTAGACGACATCGAGGATCACCTCGATCCCCGCGGCATGGAGCCGCCCCGCCATCTCGCGGAACTCGGCCACGTCGCCCGCGTGCAGGTAGCGCGGATCGGGCGCGAAGAAGCCCAGCGTCTGATAGCCCCAGTAGTTGGTCAGGCCGCGCTCGGCAAGGAAGCCGTCGGTGATGAAGGTGTGCACCGGCAGCAGCTCCACCGCCGTCACGCCGAGCCGCGTCAGATGCTCCAGCATCGGCTCCGACGCGAGCGCCAGGAACGTGCCGCGCGGCGCCGCCGAGGGGTGCCGCCAGGTCAGGCCCTTGACATGCGCCTCGTAGATCACCGTCTTCTCCGCCGGCGTGCCCGGCCCCGGCGGCACCGGCCCGCCGAAGGGCGCCACCACGATGCCCTTGGGCACGAAGGCCGCGCTGTCGCGGGTGTCGCGCACCAGGTCGTCGCCGCCCGCATGGCCCATCAGCTCCGGCGCCCAGCGCGGATGCCCGGTCACGGCGCGCGCATAGGGGTCGAGCAGCAGCTTTGCCGGGTTGAACCGGTGCCCCTGGCGCGGCGCCCAGGGCCCATGCGCGCGGTAGCCGTAGCGCAGCCCCGGCTTCGCCCCCTCGAGGTAGCCGTGCCAGACCCCGCCGTCGCGCTCGGGCAGGTCGAGCCGCGTCTCCTTGCCGCTGCGGTCGAACAGGCAGAGCTCCATCCGCGTCGCGTTGTCCGAGAACACCGCGAAGTTCACGCCGCCGCCGTCGGGCGTGGCGCCGAGCGGATACGCCCGGCCGGGTCCCAGCGCGGCAGGAAGCCTCATGCCGCCGCCAGCTCCGCGTAGAGCGCCGCATAGGCCGGCGCCGAGGCCGCCCAGCCGACCGGATGGCGCATGGCGTTGCGCTGCATCGCGGTCCAGGCCTCGCGGTCGGCAAAGAGCGCGGCCAGCCGCTCCAGCGCCTCGCCCAGCGCCGCCGCGGTCACCGGGTGGAACTGGATCCCGGTCGCCACGCCCGCCTTCATGCCGGCGTCGTTGGCGTTGATCACCGTGTCGGCCAGGCCCCCGGTCAGCGCCACCACCGGCAGCGTGCCGTAGCGCAGGCCGTAGAGCTGCGTCAGCCCGCAGGGCTCGAAGCGCGACGGCACCAGGATCGCGTCGCCGCCGGCGATCATCCGGTGCGCCAGCGCCTCGTCGTAGCCGATCCTGACCGCCACCCGGTCGGGATGCGTGGCCGCGGCATTGCGGAACGCCGCCTCGAAGCCCGAGTCGCCCGCCCCGAGCAGCGCCAGCGCCCCGCCCGCCTCCAGCAGGCGCGGCAGCGCCGCCAGCAGCAGGTCGAGCCCCTTCTGCTCCGAGAGCCGCGAGACCACCACGCAGAGCGGCCCCTTCGGCGGCGGCAGGCCCAGCTCGGCGCAGAGCGCCGCGCGGTTGCGCGCCTTGCCCGAGGGGGCGCGGTAGCGGGCGATCGCGGGGTCGGTCGCGGGGTTCCACACCCGCTCGTCGATCCCGTTGAGGATGCCGCGCAGCACGTGGTGGCGCGCCCTGAGCACGCCGTCGAGCCCCATGCCGAACTCGGGCGTGAGCAGCTCGCGCGCGTAGGTCGGGCTCACGGTCGAGATCCGGTCGGCCCAGACGAGGCCCGCCTTCAGCATGCTGATCCGGCCCCAGAACTCGTAGCCCTCGGGGGTGAAGCCCGCCTCGGGCAGCCGCAGCGCCGACCGGCGGCTGGCATCGACCAGCCCGTGGAAGGCGACGTTGTGGATGGTGATGAGGCTGCCCGCGCGCCCGCCGCGCTCCTTCAGGTAGACCGGCGCCAGCGCCGCCTGCCAGTCGTGCACGTGCAGCACCGCCGGGCGCCAGCCGTCGGCCAGCCCTTCGGCCGCGATCGCCGCCCCCGCCCAGGCCAGCGCCGCGAAGCGCTCGGCATTGTCCGGCCAGTCGCGGCCGTCGCGGCCGAGGTAGGGCCCGCCGTCGCGCAGGTAGAGGTGCGGCGCGTCGAGCGCCAGCAGGTCGAGCCCCGCGGCCTCGAAGGCCAGCACCCGCCCCGGCCCGCCGAACAGCCGCTCCTCGCGCCAGACCTCGCGGCCGCCGCGCGCGGCCTCCAGCACCGCGGGATAGCCCGGCAGCAGCGTGCGGATTGCCCAACCCTCGGGCAGGAGCGCGCCGGGCAGCGCGCCGGCCACGTCGGCAAGCCCCCCGGTCTTGACCAGCGGCGCCACCTCCGAGGCCACCGACAGCACCGTGCGCCGCATCTGCCCCTTCACCTTCCCGCTTCCTTCCGTCCGAGCCTCGGGGGCCGATGGCGCCGCGGCCGGCCGGCGGCCGCGCGGGCCTGTCCTCAGCCCCGCGCCGCGCGCGCGTCGAGCATCTTCTGCGTGATCAGTGTCACGCCCGTGTCGGTCACCCGGAACCACCGCGCGTCCTCCTCGGGATCCTCGCCGACGACGAGGCCCTCGGGGATGCGCACGCCGCGGTCGATGACCACGTTGCGCAGCCGGGCGTGGCGCCCCACGGTCACGTAGGGCAGCACCACCGCATGGTCGAGCACCGCGTAGGAATTGGTGTGCACCCCGGTGAACAGCAGCGAATTCCTGACCTCGGTCCCCGAGATGATGCAGCCCCCCGAGACCAGCGAGGACACCGCCATGCCGCGCCGGTTCTCCTCGTCGTGGATGAACTTCGCCGGCGGCACGCTCTCCGAATAGGTCCAGATCGGCCACTGCCGGTCCCACAGGTCGAGCTCGGGGACGAAGTCGGTCAGGTCGATGTTGGCCTTCCAGAAGGCGTCGATCGTGCCCACGTCGCGCCAGTAGGCGGGGGCCTCGGGCGAATGGCGCACGCAGCTCGTCGCGAAGCGGTGGGCCACCGCCTTGCCGCCCTTCACGATCGCCGGGATCAGGTCGGTGCCGAAGTCGTGGCTGGAGTTCGGATCCTCGCTGTCGCGGATCAGCAGGTCGCGCAGGAAGGGCCAGGCGAAGACGTAGATGCCCATCGAGGCCAGCGTCACCTCAGGGTCCTCGGGCGTGCCCGGCGGGTCCTTCGGCTTCTCGAGGAACGAGGTGATGCGCCCGGTGGCGTCCACCGCCATCACGCCGAAGGCCGAGGCCTCCTTGCGCGGCACGGTCAGGCAGCCCACCGTCACGTCGGCGCCCGACTCGACGTGCTGGCGCAGCATCAGCTCGTAGTCCATCTTGTAGATGTGGTCGCCCGCCAGGATCAGCACGTAGTCCACGTCGTAGCTGTCCACGATGTCGATGTTCTGCGTCACCGCGTCGGCGGTGCCGCGATACCAGTTGATCTCGTCCATCCGCTGGCTGGCGGGCAGGATGTCGAGATACTCGTTGCGCTCGGCGCGGAAGAAGTTCCAGCCCCGCTGGCAGTGCCGGATCAGGCTGTGCGCCTTGTACTGGGTGGCGATCGCCATCTTGCGGATGCCCGAGTTCAGCGCGTTCGACAGCGCGAAGTCGATGATCCGCGTCTTGCCGCCGAAGTAGACCGCGGGCTTGGCGCGGTTGTCGGTCAGCTCCTTCAGGCGGCTGCCGCGCCCGCCGGCGAGCACGAAGGCCATCGAGCGGTTCGTCAGGCGTAACGGTTGCATCGCTGGTCTCCCCCCACGTTCCGGTCAGCCCTCGTGCACCAGGATCAGCGTCGAGAGCGGCGGCAGCGTCACCTGCGCCGAGTGCCCCTGCCCGTGCCAGGGCACCGGCTCGGCGGTCACGCCGCCCATGTTGCCCCGGTTGCCGCCGCCGTAGATCCCGGCATCGGTGTTGAGCGCCTCGCGCCAGCGCCCGCCCGCCGGCAGGCCGCAGCGCCAGAGCGGCCGCTCCACCGGCGTGAAGTTGCAGATCACCACCGCCGGCGGGTCGTCCGCCGCGCCGAAGCGCGCCCAGGCGAAGACCGAGATGTCGCCCGCCTCGGCCTCGAGCCAGCGGAACCCCTCGCCCTCGCAGTCCTTCCGGTAGAGCGCCGGCGTGGCGCGGTAGAGGCCGTTGAGGTCGCGCACCAGCCGGCTGAGCCCGGCATGCAGCCCGTGCTCGGCCGCCGGCCAGTCGAGGTCGGCCGCATGGTTCCACTCCGCCGCCTGGCCGAACTCCTGGCCCATGAACAGCAGCTTCTTGCCCGGATGGCCCCACATGAACCCGTAGTAGGCACGCAGGTTCGCGAAGCGTTCCTGATCCGACCCGCCGGGCATCCTGCCCAGCATCGAGCCCTTGCCGTGCACCACCTCGTCGTGGCTGATCGGCAGGATGAAGTTCTCCGAGAAGGCGTAGACCAGCCCGAAGGTCATCTGGTTGTGGTGATACTTGCGGTGCACGGGGTCGCGCCGGATGTAGTCCAGCGTGTCGTTCATCCAGCCCATGTTCCACTTGTAGCCGAAGCCGAGCCCGCCCGCGTCCACCGGGTGGCTCACCTTCGGGAACGAGGTCGATTCCTCGGCCGCCGTCAGGATGCCGGGCACCTCGCCGTAGACGGTCTGGTTCATCCGCTGCAGCAGCGCGATCGCCTCGAGATTCTCGCGCCCGCCGTGCACGTTCGGGATCCATTCCCCCTCGCGGCGCGAGTAGTCGCGGTAGAGCATCGAGGCGACCGCATCCACCCTCAGCCCGTCCACGTGGTATTCCTCGAGCCAGTAGAGCGCGTTCGAGACCAGGAAGTTGGCCACCTCGCGCCGGCCGTAGTTGTAGATCAGCGTGTTCCAGTCCTGATGGAAGCCCTCCCGGGGGTCCTGGTGCTCGTAGAGCGCGGTGCCGTCGAAGCGCGCGAGCCCGTGCGCATCGGTCGGGAAGTGCCCCGGCACCCAGTCGAGGATCACCCCGAGGCCGCGGCGGTGCGCCGCCTCGACGAGGTCGCGGAACTCGTGCGGCGGCCCGTGGCGCACCGTCGGCGCGTAGAGCCCGACCGGCTGGTAGCCCCAGGAGCCGTCGAAGGGATGCTCGCTCAGCGGCAGGAACTCGATGTGGGTGAAGCCCATGTCGTGGGCGTAGTCCACCAGATCGACCGCCGCCTCGCGGTAGGAGAGCGGCCGCCCGCCCTGGTCCCACTTGCGCCGCCAGCTCCCCAGATGCACCTCGTAGATCGCGATCGGCGCATCGCGGCGGTTGCGCGCCGCCCGCGCCGCCATCCACTCCTGGTCCTTCCAGCCGTAGCCCGAGATGTCGCGCACCACGCTGGCGGTGGCGGGGGGATGCTCGGCGCCGAAGCCCACGGGATCCGCCTTCAGGGGCAGCGCCCGGCCGTCGGCGCCGATGATCTCGTACTTGTAGGCCGCCCCCTCGCCCACCTCGGGGATGAAGATCTCCCAGACCCCGGTCGAGCCGCGCCGCCGCATCACGTGGCGCCGCCCGTCCCAGGCGTTGAAGGCGCCCACCACCGAGACGCGCCGCGCATTCGGCGCCCAGACGGCGAAATGCGTGCCCCGCTCGCCCTCGTGCTCGCGCACATGCGCGCCGAGCGCGGTCCACAGCCGCCGGTGCGTCCCCTCGCCCAGCAGGTATTCGTCGATCTCGCCCAGGACGGGCCCGTGCCGGTAGGCGTCGGGATACTCCCACTCCGCGCCCCAGCCGCGGCCCTTCAGCCGGTAGTCGCGCGTGGGCACGCGCCCCTGGAACAGGCCGCGCACCTCCGGGTGCGGATGCAGCTCCCACTCGCCCCCGACGGTCACCGCCGCCATCCGTTCGGCGCCGGGGTCGAAGGCGGTGACGACCAGCGCCTCGCCCTGCCGGTGCGGCCCGAGCACGGCGAAGGGGTCGTCGTGCTGACCGCCGGCGATCCGGCGCGCGACGTCGGGGGCAAGGAACTCGGGCAGGTCGGATGAGCGCGTCGCCATGTGCCTACCCTAGCGGGCATTTCCCGCGTTGCAACGCGCGTCTTGCGGTCGGGCGGGCGCGGCGCCCGCCCGGGCCCGTCCGCGGCACCGGCGGCCGGGCGCGGCGGGCGGCCTCAGATCACCGGTTCGGCGTCCCAGATCTCGGCCATGTAGCCCCGGATCGTGCGGTCCGACGAGAACCAGCCCGACCGCGCCACGTTCAGCGCCGCCATCCGCGCCCAGCGCGGCCGGTCGGCATAGGCCGCGGCCGCCTCGGCCTGCGCGGCGGCATAGGCGTCGAAGTCCGAGGCCACGAGGAAGTAGTCGTGATGCCGGATGTTGCCGACTAGCCCGTGGTAGCGCCCCGGCTCGCCCGGCGAGAAGGCGCCCGCCTCCACCGCCTCGAGGGCGCGGGCCAAGGCCGGCGAGGCGGCGATCGCCGCGGCGGCGTGCCCCGGCACCTCGCGCCGCGCCATCGCCTCCTCGGCGGTCATCCCGAACAGGAAGAAGTTGTCGGCGCCCACGCGCTCGCGGATCTCCACGTTCGCGCCGTCGAGCGTGCCGATGGTCGGCGCCCCGTTCAGCGCGAACTTCATGTTGCCGGTGCCCGAGGCCTCCTTGCCCGCGGTCGAGATCTGCTCCGAGAGGTCGGCGGCCGGAATCAGCTTCTCGGCGAGGCTCACGTTGTAGTTCGGCAGGTAGACGATCCTCAGCCAGTCGCGCGTCACCGGATCGGCGTTGATCACCGCGGCGGCGTCGTTGATCAGGCGGATGATCTCCTTGGCCAGCACGTAGCCCGGCGCCGCCTTGCCGGCGAAGATCCGCACCTTCGGCACCCGCGCCGCGCGCGGGTCCTCGCGCAGCGCCTGCCACTCGGCGATCGCCTCGAGGATGTTCATGTGCTGGCGCTTGTATTCGTGGATGCGCTTGATCTGCACGTCGAACATCGCCTCGGGGTCGATCGCCACCTCGGCCGTCTCGCGGATCCAGTTCGAGAGCTCCACCTTGTTGGCGCGCTTGGCCGCCATGAAGGCGGCCGCGAAGCCGTCGCCGCCGATCGCCGCCTCGAGGCCCGCCAGCCGCTCCAGGTCGTCCTCCCAGCCCGGCCCGATGGTCTCGGTGATCAGCCGCGCCAGCCGCGGGTTCGCCGAGACGATCCAGCGCCGCGGCGTCACGCCGTTCGTCTGGTTCAGGATCCGGTCCGGGTGCAGCCGGTGCAGCTCGGCGAACACCGTCTTCTTCATCAGCTCGGTGTGCAGCGCCGAGACGCCGTTGACCCGGTGCGCCATCACGAAGCTCAGCTCGCCCATCCGCACCTGCCCGTCGCCCAGGATCGACATGCGCCGGTCGGGGTGGCGGCGGGCGTGCAGCTCGTCGATGCGGCCGATGATCTGCATGTGCCGCGGCAGCAGGCTGCCCATCAGGTGCTCGCTCCAGCGCTCCAGCGCCTCGGGCATCAGCGTGTGGTTGGTGTAGTTCAGCGTCCCCTGCGCGATCCCGGCGGCCTCCTCGAAGCCGATCCCGTGGTCGTCCATCAGCAGCCGCACGAGTTCGGGCCCCGCGATCGCGGGGTGGGTGTCGTTGAGCTGGATCGCCACCTTGGCGGGCAGCTTGCGCAGGTCGTGATACTCGTTGCGGAAGCGCCGCAGGATGTCGCGCAGCGAGGCCGCGGTGAAGAAGTATTCCTGCTTGAGCCGCAGCGCCTTGCCCTGCTCGGTCGTGTCGTCGGGATAGAGCACCCGGCTGATCGTCCGCGCCAGCGCCTCGGGCTGGGCGGCGGCGGCATAGTCGCCGCGGTTGAAGCTCGCCAGGTCGAACAGCTCCACCGGCTTGGCGGCCCACAGCCGCAGCGTGTTCGCCCACCGCCCCTGCCAGCCGATGATCGGCGTGTCCCAGCCCTGCGCGATGACCCGCTCGGAAGGATGCCAGACGGCGCGCCCGCCCTGCTCCTCGACATGCCCGCCGAAGCCGATCTCGAAGGCGGCCTCGGGGCGCTCGAACTCCCAGGCGTGCTGCTGGTTCAGCCAGTCCTCCGGCTCCTCCACCTGCCGGCCGTCGATGAACTTCTGCCGGAACAGGCCGTGCTCGTAGCGGATGCCGTAGCCGTAGGCCGGCACCCCGATGGTCGAGAGCGAATCGAGGAAGCAGGCGGCCAGCCGCCCCAGCCCGCCGTTGCCCAGCGCCGCGTCCGGCTCGGTCGCCACCACCGCGCGCAGGTCGAGCCCCTGGCGCGCCATCACCGCGCGGGCCTGCTCGACGAGGCCGAGGTTGACGATCGCGTCCTCGAGCAGCCGGCCGATCAGGAACTCCATCGAGAGGTAGTAGACGCGCTTCTTCTGCGCCCGGTAGCCCGCCTGGGTCGAGGCGATCCAGGGGTCCACCACGCGCTCGCGCACGGCATAGGCCAGCGCCATGCGCCAGTCGAAGACGGTGGCGTGCGAGGGCGTCTTGCCCATCGTGTACTTCAGATGGCGCAGCGTCGCGCCCTCCAGCTCGGCCTCGGTCATTCGCGCGTCCTGCCTCGTGGCAATCCAGGTCGTGCCGCCGGCGGCCCCGCCCGCAGCGTCGTCCGGCTGGCGCAGCCGCGCACCCTGCGGCTCGGCTTCGGTCATGCTCGCCTCCTGCCTTCCGGCGCCGGGCAGAGGCATCCCGCCCCGCGCATGTTAGCGCTCTAACGCCGCTTTGACAGCGAGCGCAACCGGGCAGGCCGCAGCCGGCCGTGCGGCGTTGCGCGCGCGCACGCTTTTGCAGCAGCGGCCCGCCGGGATGCGGGGCCTTGCGCCGACGCGCCGCATGAGGCCCCGCAGGCCCCGCGGACCGCCGGCGCAGACGGCGCAGCCGGCCGATCCGGCCGCCGGAACGGTCCGCCGCCGCCCCGTCCGGGGCATTCCGTCGCACCCCGCGCGCGACGCAGGGGGAGGACTGCCACGACCGGACGCCCACCGCCGCGGCCGGCCGCCGGCGGGGGCTTGACACATCGCCGACGGGAAAATGAGCTTCGCCGGCCGCCGCCCTGCGGCGACCAGAGCCTGCGGAGCAGCATCACCGGAGCCCCAGCCTTGACCCGCACAGCCCTCGCGCTCGCCCTCGCATTCGCCCTCGCATTCGCCCTCGCCGCGCCGGCCGCAGAGGCCGACCCCGACCCCGCCGACTGGCCGGCGGTGCTGGCCGAGGCGCGCGGCCAGACCGTCTGGTTCCACGCCTGGGGCGGCTCGGTGCAGGCCAACGAGTTCATCGAATGGGCGGGCGCGCGCGTCGCCGAGGAATTCGGCGTCACGCTCGAGCACGTCCGCCTGGCCGACACCGCCGACGCCGTCGCCCGGGTGGTGGCCGAGAAGTCGGCCGGCCTCGAGACCGGCGGCGCGGTGGACCTGATCTGGATCAACGGCCCGAACTTCGCCGCGATGAAGGAACAGGGCCTGCTGTTCGGCCCCTGGGCCGAGAGCCTGCCCAACTGGGCGCTCGTCGATCCCGCGGCCAATGCCGCGCTGACCGCCGACTTCACCGTGCCCACCGAGGGGCTCGAGGCGCCCTGGGCCATGGCGCAGGTCGTCTTCTGGCACGACACCGCCCGCCTGCCCGACCCGCCCCGCTCGATGCCGGCGCTGCTTGCCTGGGCCGAGGCCAACCCCGGCCGCTTCGCCTTCCCCGCCCCGCCCGACTTCCTCGGCACCACCTTCCTCAAGCAGGCGCTGGCGGAACTCACCCCCGATCCGGCCGTGCTCGCCCGCCCGGCAGGCGAGGCCGACTACGCCGCCGCCACCGCGCCGCTCTGGGCCTTCCTCGACCGGCTCACGCCGCAGCTCTGGCGCGGCGGCCGCGCCTACCCGGCCACCGGCGAGGCGCTCAAGCCGCTGATGGCCGACGGCGAGATCGACCTCGCGCTCTCCTTCTCTCCCGGCGCCGCCTCGGCGGCGATCGCCGCCGGCGAACTTCCCGACACGGTGCGCAGCTACGTGCTCGACGGCGGCACGATCGGCAACGCGAGCTTCCTCGCCATCCCGTTCAACGCCTCCGCCAAGGCCGGCGCGATGGTCGTCGCCAACTTCCTGATGTCGCCCGAGGCGCAGCTCAGGATGCAGGATCCCGCGCATCTCGGCTGGGGCACGGTGCTCGCCATGGACCGCCTCGCGCCCGAGGACGCGGCCGCCTTCGCCGCGCTCGACCTCGGGCCCGCCACCCTCTCGCCGGCCGAACTCGGCCGCCCCCTCCCCGAGCCGCATCCCTCCTGGATGACCCGCGTCGCGGCCGACTGGGTCGCCCGCTACGGCGCGCGCTGAGCATGGGGCCAACCCGCCGCCCCCGCCGCCGCCCAAGCCCCCGCGCCGCGTGCCGCAGGCCCGGCCGCGGCCGGCCCCGCGCGCCGTGACCGCGGTCGCCCGCGCCCCCGCCGCCCCGGACCGGCGCCGCCCCGGTCTCCTGCCGCTCGCCCCGGCGGTCACGCTCGCGCTCCTGCTCGGGCCGGTCGCGGCCGGCCTCGCCTTCACGCTGCTGCCCGCCTTCGGCTGGCTGCCCGCGCTCGGCGGGCACGGGCTCTCGCTCGCCCCCTTCCGCGACCTCGCCGCCCAGCCGGGCCTCGCCGCCTCGGTCCGCCTCTCGCTGGTGACCGGCCTGCTCGCCACGGCCGCCTCGCTCGCCGTCACCGTCCTCGTGCTCGCCGGCTGGCAGGGCACGCGCGCCTTCCGCGCGGTGGAACGCGCGCTCTCGCCGCTCCTCTCGGTGCCGCATGCCGCCGCCGCCTTCGGGCTCGCCTTCCTGATCGCGCCCTCGGGCTGGATCGCGCGCGCCCTCTCGCCCTGGGCGACCGGGTGGGAGCGGCCGCCCGACCTCCTCCTCGTGCAGGACCCCGCGGGCCTCGCCCTCACCCTCGGCCTCGTCGTCAAGGAGGTGCCGTTCCTGCTGCTGATGGCGCTCGCCGCGCTCCCCCAGGCGCACGCCGCCGAGCGGCTGGCGCTCGCCCGCGCGCTCGGCTACGGGCGGGTGACGGGCTGGCTCAAGGCGGTGTTCCCGGCGGTCTACGCGCAGATCCGCCTGCCGGTCTGTGCGGTCCTCGCCTTCTCGGTCTCGGTCGTGGACATGGCGCTGATCCTCGGCCCCTCGACGCCCCCCACGCTCGCCGTCCAGACCCTGCGCTGGATGAACGACCCCGACCTCGCGCTGCGCTTCCGCGCCGCGGCCGCCGCGACGGCGCAGCTTGCGCTCGTGCTCGCCGCGCTCGGCCTCTGGCGCGCGGGCGAGATCGCCGCCGCGCGGCTCGGCGCGCGCTGGGCCACCGCCGGCG
>JANZZL010000132.1 GCA_026419405.1 Paracoccaceae bacterium
GCCGAAGATCAGCGCGATGACGAAGATGTTGTCCATCGCCAGCGTCTTCTCGACGACGAAGGCGGTCAGGTACTGGGCCGTTGCGGCGGTATCCATCTGCCACCAGATGAAGCCTGCGAACGACAGGCCGAGCGCGACGTACCTCGCCGACATGCGCAGGCTCTCGGCCACCCCGATCTCGTGGTCGTCCCGGTGCAGGACGCCGAGATCGAAGGCCAGGAGCGCGACGACGAGCGTCAGGAACAGCAGCCACATCCACAGCGGCTTGCCGAGAACGGCGAGAAGGAGGAATTCCATGAAGCGACCCCGCTGCGCCGGATGAGGGCCACGCGCGGCGGGACGTCGCCGGGCATGGGCATCGGGTCACCCCGATGCGGTCCGACATCACGACAGGCGCTTGTCGTCAGAGGGGCCCGGCCCGCAGGAGGGGCATATGGGGTGCCCCGGCGGAACGGCAAGCCCCCCGCCAGGCCGCCCCCTTGAAGGCCGCCGGGCGCGGTGGCAGGATTCGGCATGGAAACGCGATCCCCCCTCCGCCCCTGGGCCGATGCCGCCCCCCGCCTCGTTGCGGTCGCCGCCGGACGCGCCCCGGCCGACCTCGTGATCCGCGGCGGCGCGGTCGTCTCGGTCCACTCCCGCGAGGTGCTCGAAGGCTGGCAGGTCGCCGTGGCCGAGGGGCGCTTTGCCTATGTCGGCCCCGACGCCTCGCACTGCATCGGCCCGCAGACCGAGGTGATCGAGGCGGGGGGCCAGTTCCTCGTCCCCGGCCTCTGCGACGGGCACATGCACATCGAATCCGGCATGCTCACCCCGGCAGAGTTCGCGGCCGCCGTGATCCCGCACGGCACCACCACGATGTTCCACGACCCGCACGAGATCGCCAATGTCCTCGGCCTGCGCGGGGTGCGGCTGATGCACGACGAGGCGCTCATGCAGCCGGTGAACATCTTCACCCAGATGCCCTCCTGCGCGCCCTCGGCGCCGGGGCTCGAGACCACGGGATTCGAGATCACCGAGGCCGACGTGGCCGAGGCCATGACCTGGCCCGGCATCATCGGCCTGGGCGAGATGATGAACTTCCCCGGCGTGGTGAACGGCAGCCCGCAGATGCTGGCCGAGATGGCCGCGACGATGCGGGCCGGCAGGACCGTGGGCGGGCACTACGCCAGCCCCGACCTCGGCCGGGCGTTCCATGCCTATGCCGCGGGCGGCGCCGCCGACGACCACGAGGGCACGCGCGAGGCCGACGCGGTCGCCCGCGTCCGGCAGGGGATGCGGGCGATGCTGCGTCTCGGCAGCGCCTGGTACGACGTGGCGGCGCAGATCACCGCCGTCACCGCACGCGGCCTCGACCCGCGCGGCTTCATCCTGTGCACCGACGACTGCCATCCCGGCACACTGGTCGAAGAGGGCCACATGAACCGCGTGGTGCGCCACGCCATCGCCTGCGGCTGCGACCCGCTCGTGGCGCTGCAGATGGCCACGGTGAACACCGCCGCCCACTTCGGGCTGGAACGCGAGCTCGGCTCGATCGCGCCGGGTCGGCGGGCCGACGTGATCCTCACCTCCGACCTGCGCGCGCTCCCGGTCCACCGCGTCATCGCGCGTGGCGTGACGGTGGCCGAGGAGGGGGTGCTCAAGGTCGCCTGCCCGCATCTCGACTGGCCGGCCGAGGTGCGCCGCACCGTCACCCTCGCCCGGCCGCTCGCCGCGCAGGACTTCGCGGTGGCCGCGCCCGCGGGCCGCAACCGGGTGAGGGTGAAGGTCATCGGCGTGGTCGAGAACCAGGCGCCGACGCGGGCGCTGACGGCCGAGCTCGCGGTCGCCGACGGCGTGGTGGAGCCGGACGAGGGCCAGGACGTGGCGCAGATCGCGCTCGTCGAACGCCACCGCGGCACGGGCGGCGTCACGAACGGCTTCGTCTCGGGCTTCGGCTACCGCGGCCGCATGGCGATGGCCTCGACCGTGGCGCACGACAGCCACCACATCATCGTCGTCGGCACCAGCCGGGCCGACATGGCCGCCGCCGTCAACCGGCTGGCGGAGATCGGTGGCGGCGTCACCGTCTGGAAGGACGGCGCCGAGATCGCCTGCGTGCCGCTGCCCATCGCCGGGCTCATGTCCGACCGGCCGGCGGCCGAGGTCGCCGCGGCGGCAAGCCGCATGGTCGCCGCGATGGCCGAGGTCGGCTGCAGGCTCAACAACGCCTACATGCAGCATTCGCTGCTGGCGCTCGTGGTGATCCCCGAGCTCAGGATCTCCGACCTCGGCCTCGTCGACGTGACGCGGTTCGAGATCACCGACCTCTTCGAGGACGAGACGGCATGACCGCCCCCGACCGCAACCTTCCCTTCCGCACGCCCGACCTGCCGCGGCCCGAGGCCTTCATGGATGCCGCCGCCGCCGTCGACCGGCTGACGGCGCTCTACGAGGCGGCGACGGGCTTCCTGCGCGAGCGCTTCGCCGAGACGCTGCGCAGCGGGCGCCCGCAGGCCCGCTTCCGCGCCTTCTACCCCGAGATCCGCTTCACCACGAATTCCTACGTCCAGGTGGACAGCCGGCTCAGCTTCGGCCACGTGGCGATGCCGGGCACCTACTCGACCACGATCACCCGGCCCGACCTGTTCCGCGCCTACCTGACGCAGCAGATCGGCCTGCTGATCCAGAACCACGGCGTCCCGGTCGTGATCGGCCCCTCGACGACGCCGATCCCGATCCACTTCGCCGGCCGCGGCGACGAGGGCCTCTCGGTGCCGCAGGAGGGCGTGCTCGACTTCCCGCTGCGCGACGTCTTCGACGTCCCCGACCTTGCCACCACGAACGACGACATCGTGAACGGCGTCCGCCTCGTCCACCCCGACGGTTCCATGCCGCTCGCCCCCTTCACCGCGCAGCGGGTGGACTACTCGCTCGCCCGCCTGTCGCACTACACCGCGACCGCGCCCGAGCACTTCCAGAACCACGTGCTCTTCACCAACTACCAGTTCTACGTCGAGGAATTCGAGGCCTACGCCCGCAAGGCGCTGGGCGACGCGGAGTCGGGCTACACCTCCTTCGTCGGCCCCGGCAACGTCGAGATCACCACCCCCGACGGGCACCTGCCGCATCCGGCCAAGATGCCGCAGATGCCCTCCTACCACCTCAAGCGCGCGGGCGGGCAGGGGATCACGCTCGTCAACATCGGCGTCGGCCCGTCGAACGCCAAGACCGCGACCGACCACATCGCGGTGCTCCGCCCGCATGCCTGGCTGATGGTCGGGCACTGCGCGGGCCTCAGGAACTCCCAGTCGCTCGGCGACTTCGTGCTGGCGCATGCCTACCTGCGCGAGGACCACGTGCTCGACGACGACCTGCCCGTCTGGGTGCCGATCCCGGCGCTGGCCGAGATCCAGATCGCGCTCGAACGCGCGGTGGCCGAGGTCACCCAGCTCGACGGCTACGACCTCAAGCGCATCATGCGCACCGGCACCGTCGCCACGATCGACAACCGCAACTGGGAGCTGCGCGACCAGTCCGGCCCGGTGCAGCGGCTGAGCCAGAGCCGCGCCATCGCGCTCGACATGGAAAGCGCCACCATCGCGGCCAACGGCTTCCGCTTCCGCGTGCCCTACGGCACGCTGCTCTGCGTCTCCGACAAGCCGCTGCACGGCGAGCTGAAGCTTCCCGGCATGGCGACCGAGTTCTACAAGACCCAGGTCACGCGCCACCTGCTGATCGGCATCCGCGCGATGGAGCGGCTGCGCGAGATGCCGCTCGAGCGCATCCACAGCCGCAAGCTGCGCAGCTTCGAGGAAACCGCCTTCCTCTGATCGGGGGGCCGGCGGAAACCCGCAAAATGCAGGAAAAGAAGGGCGATCGGCACACAATGTGTTGTGCCCCTCCCCCATATTCCGGTAAAGGAGGGCGACGAGCCCCACTCAGAGGGCGATACGAGGAGACCAGGAATGGCCAACAAACCGATGACGAAGGCCCAGCTCGTGGCCGCGATGGCGGACAGGATGGGCAGCGACAAGAAGACCGCCGGCGCCGCGATCGACGCGCTGAGCGAGATCATCACCCACGAGGTTTCCCGCGGCGGCTCCGTCACCATCCCGAACGTCGGCAAGGTGACCTGCCGCGCCCGCCCGGCCCGCACCGTCCGCAACCCGGCGACCGGCGAGGAGATCAAGAAGCCTGCCGACAAGGTCGTGAAGATCTCGGTCGCCAAGGCCCTGAAGGACAGCGTGAACAGCTGACCGCCCGCGCAGGCGGCACGGGCCGGGGCCGCCTTCGGGCGGCCCTTGGCTTTCCGGCCGCCCCCGGCGCGCCCGGCAGGCGCTTGAGCGCCGCCGCGTTTGCCCCTATGCGGGGCGGATGAGTTTCAACACCTTCGGCCACCTCTTCCGCGTCACCACCTGGGGCGAGAGCCACGGCCCGGCGCTCGGCTGCACCGTCGATGGCTGCCCGCCGGGCGTGGCCCTCTCCGAGGCCGACATCCAGCCCTGGCTCGACCGCCGCAGGCCCGGCCAGTCGCGCTTCACCACCCAGCGGCGCGAGGAGGACCGCGTCGAGATCCTCTCGGGCGTCTACGAGGGGCTGACGACCGGCACGCCGATCCAGCTGATGATCCGCAACACCGACCAGCGGTCGAAGGACTATTCCGACATCGCGGCGAAGTTCCGCCCCGGCCACGCCGACATCACCTATCACCTGAAGTACGGCCTGCGCGACCCGCGCGGCGGCGGGCGTTCCTCGGCGCGCGAGACGGCGGCGCGGGTGGCCGCAGGCGGCGTGGCGCGCGCCGTGCTCGCCCGGCTCGCGCCCGGCCTCTCGATCACCGGCTACATGGTGCAGATGGGCGCCCATGCGGCCGACCGCGCCCGCTTCGACATGGCCGAGGTCGAGCGCAACCCCTTCTGGTGCCCCGACGCGGCGGCGGCGCAGCTCTGGGCCGGCTATCTCGACGAGCTGCGCAGGTCCGGCAATTCGGTCGGCGCGGTGATCGAGGTCGTGGCGCGTGGCGTGCCCCCCGGCCTCGGCGCGCCGGTCTATGCCAAGCTCGATGCCGACCTCGCCGCGGCGATGATGTCGATCAACGCGGTCAAGGGCGTCGAGATCGGCGCCGGCATGGCCGCAGCGGCGCTGACCGGCACCGAGAACGCCGACGAGATCGCCATGGGCCCCGATGGGCCGGTGTTCGGCTCGAACCACGCCGGCGGGATCCTCGGCGGCATCTCCACCGGGCAGGACGTGGTGGTGCGCTTCGCGGTCAAGCCCACGTCCTCGATCCTGACCCCGCGCCGCACCGTCACGGTCGCGGGCGAGGCGACCGAGATCGTGACGAAGGGCCGCCACGACCCCTGCGTGGGCATCCGCGCCGTGCCGGTGGGCGAGGCGATGATGGCCTGCGTGCTGCTCGACCACCTGCTGCTCGACCGCGCCCAGACCGGCGGGGTGCGCGGGCGCATCGGCTAGCGCGTCTTCAGCGTGACAAAGACCGCGAAGGCGCGCCGGTCCTTCGCGGGCACCTTCTGCACATTGCGGATCGCCTGTTCGACCTTGCTGATCAGCACCTGCACTTCGCTTCGCGTGAACTTGCAGGCCGGGTCGTAATCGGCCTTGTGGCGCTCCTCCTGCGCCTCGACGAACTGCGCCGCGAAGTCCTGGATCGCCCCTGGGAAGGCGGTGATCTTCCCGTTCTTGCACTGGCCCTTGGCGAAGCCGTGATCGACGGCCCGGCAGGCCTGGCACCACGCCGGCTTCGAGCGGTCCGCCTGCGCGCCGCCCACGATCATGTCGGCGGCATTGCGGCACATCGCGTGGAAGATCGCGTAGTAGGCGGTGCTCACCGCGCGCCTGAGGTCGGCCTGCCGGGGCCTGCTGCGTCCGCCCGCCAGGCGACGTGCCGTCGATATCAGGTCAGGCGGCTTCAGGCGGCCTCGCCGGCTTCGCTGGTCGAGATGAAGCGCGTATAGGGAAAGCGATGCTCTCCCATCCCGGAAAGTCGGGACCGGAGGCGACGGGTCAGTCCGGTCAGCTTCGAGACCTCGAGGTCGCGGGGCTCGCCATCGAACCTGATGGTGACGAACAGCGAGGCGTCCCCGTCGTGATCCTCGCCCTCCTCGACCTCGACACGCCTGATCCGCGAAGCTGGAAGCTCTTGCCTGACCACTTCTTCCAGCGCGTCGCGGATTTCATCCGAAGCTCTCATGGAATGGCCTCCCTGCACGGCAGCCTGCCCCAGGAGATGGACATGCGGCAACCGGATTGCCACTTCGCGTATCCGGGGCGCGTTGCGGTCGTTCCGCGGGGCTGTTCCCCGGCCGGGCGCCCGGCCCTCAGAAGAGCGCATCCCAGATCAGCTTCGCCCCGGTGATCGTCAGCAGCACGTAGGTGATGCCGAAGAAGGCGCGTTCCGAGAGCGCGCGGTGCGCCACCACGCCCGCCCAGGCCCCCGCCAGCGCGAAGGGGGCGAGGAGCAGGCCGGCAAGCAGCGTCTCTCCGGTGAAGAAGCCCAGCGCCGCGTAGGGCAGCGTTTTGGCCAGGTTGATGACCGTGAAGGCCAGCACCGTCGTCGCCTGGAACGGCGTCTTGGCCAGCCCCCGCGCCAGCAGGTAGATCGCCGCGGGCGGCCCGCCGGCGTGGCTCACGAAGCTCGTGAAGCCCGAGGCGAGCCCGGCGGCGATCCCCGCCGCGGGGCCGAGCGGCCGGTCCTCGACCACGATCCAGCCCCGCGCCCGCGCGATCTGCCAGAGGACGAAGCCGAGCGCGATCGCCCCGATCAGGAAGCGGAACAGGTCGGGGTCGGCCACCGAGAACAGCGCCGCCCCGAGCGCCACCCCCGGCAGGCCCGACAGGATCAGGAACCGCGCCGAGGGCCAGTCCCACTGCCGCCAGTAGGGCCTGAGCGTGGCCAGATCGACCAGCATCAGCAGGGGCAGCATCAGCCCGATGGCCTCGGCCGGCTCCAGGATCAGCGCCAGCAGCGGAGTGGCGGCGAAGGCCGCGCCCGAGGCGAAGCCGCCCTTCGAGATCCCGGCGAAGACCACCGCCGGTATGGCAAGGGCGAAGAACTGGGCATCCATGACCATGGCACAAGGCTTAGCCCGCCGCCCGCCCCCGCGCCAGACACCCCCGGACCTTGATCCGACCGCCCCTTCGCTCTAGGCAGGCGCGCAAGTCCACCCCAGCGGAACGGAGACCCTTCCCATGGCCAGACCCAAGATCGCCCTCATCGGCGCGGGACAGATCGGCGGCACCCTCGCCCATCTGGCCGCGCTCAAGGAACTGGGCGATGTCGTCCTGTTCGACATCGCCGAGGGGATTCCCCAGGGCAAGGCGCTCGACATCGCCGAATCCGGCCCGGTCGAGGGCTTCGACGCCGCGCTGACCGGCACCAACGCCTATGCGGACATCGCCGGGGCGGATGTCTGCATCGTCACCGCCGGCGTGCCGCGCAAGCCGGGGATGAGCCGCGACGACCTGCTCGGCATCAACCTCAAGGTGATGAAGTCGGTGGGCGAGGGCATCCGGGCCCATGCGCCGGGCGCCTTCGTGATCTGCATCACCAATCCGCTCGACGCCATGGTCTGGGCGCTGCGCGAATACTCGGGCCTGCCCCACAACATGGTCGTGGGCATGGCCGGGGTGCTCGACTCGGCGCGCTTCCGCCACTTCCTCAGCCTCGAGTTCGGCGTCTCGATGAAGGACGTGACCGCCTTCGTCCTCGGCGGGCACGGCGACACGATGGTGCCGCTGGTGCGCTACTCCACCGTCGCCGGCATTCCGCTGCCCGACCTCGTGAAGATGGGCTGGACGACGCAGGAGCGCCTCGACGCCATCGTGCAGCGCACCCGCGACGGCGGGGCCGAGATCGTCGGGCTGCTCAAGACCGGCTCGGCCTACTACGCCCCCGCGACCGCGGCGATCGAGATGGCCGAGGCCTACCTGAAGGACCAGAAGCGTGTGCTGCCCTGCGCCGCGCATGTCGAGGGCGCCTACGGCCTCTCGGGCCTCTACGTCGGCGTGCCGACCGTGCTCGGCGCGGGCGGGGTGGAGCGCGTCGTCGCCATCGCCCTCGACCGCGAGGAACAGGCGATGTTCGACAGGTCGGTGGCGGCGGTGAAGGGCCTCGTCGAGGCCTGCAAGGGCATCGACCCCGCGCTCGCCTGAGCCGGGCGCCGGTCGGGGGCGGCGGCCCGGCCCGCCCCCACCGGCCCCCCCCTGCACGGCCGTCACGCGGCGGGGCCGCGGCGTTCGAGCAGCGTGTTGTGCCGGAACCGGCGGCGGATGCGGTAGACCTCGCCCGGAAACAGCGCCTCGGGCGCGATGCCCCAGCGGTCGGCATGCGCGTGCTCGAACAGCACCACGTCGGGCCAGTGCGTGGGCGGGACGCGGGCGAAGAAGGGCCCGAGGCAGGCCGGCTCGGCGCCCTCGATGTCGATCTTCAGAAGGTTCAGCGCGCCGCGCGGCGCGGCCATCACGTAGGGTGCGAGCTCGCGCAGCGGCACGGCGATGGAGGCACCCGCCTCCGGCGGCGCATCCGCCCGCGGGCTCGCCTGCCCGAGGTTGGCGTGCAGCACGAGCCGCGTCTCGCCCTCGCCCTCGCCCAGCGCCACCTGCTCGAGGCGGATGTTGCGGTAGCCGTTGAGCGCCACGTTGCGCAGGAAGCGCGCCGCCATCACCGGGTTCGGCTCGAAGGCGACGATCACGCTCTCGGGCGCGGCATGCCGGGCCACCGCCAGGCTGTAGACGCCGGCGTTGGCCCCCACGTCCCAGAAAACCACCTGCCGGCCGGCCACGATCCCGATGATCGCGTCGAGCTCCTCGGCCTCGGCCTCGGTGCCGCGCGCGATCATGGCCTCGGTGTAGTTGTCCTGCAGCGAGACGATCATCCGGCTGCCCCGGCTCTCGGCCTCGGCCTCGAGGCAGCCGGTCTGGGGGTTGACCGCCAGGCGCCGCGCCGCAACCGCGTGGGTGCCGGGGAACCAGGTCTCCACCTTCTCGGGCAGCCACAGGCGCAGCTTCAGGATCAGGCCGAAGCGCCTGAGCGGCGCCTTCGTGGCGTCGAACACGCAGACTTGCCGGAAGAACCGGCGCAACCCCGCCTCGCCCTCCCGCGCCATCAGCTCGGTCAGGTAGGCGTTCCGCCCCGGCCCCTCGCCGCGGCGGGCCCTCCGCCGGTCGTCGTGGAACTTCGCCTGATAGGCGCCGGTGGTCAGCCGCCGCCCGACCGCCGCCAGCCAGCGCTCCTCGTCGTCCCCGTGCAGGTGCAAAAGGTAGGTGTCCGGCAGCCAGGGCGGCGTGACGCGCACCCCGCCGACGAACGGGTCGTGGATGCTGAGCACCACGTCCGCGCGCCCGGTGCGGACGAAGCACTTCCCCGCCGTGTGGCTCAGGAACCCGCGTTCCAGGTAGCGGTTGAGTTCGCCATAGACCTTCTCGCCGATCCGGCGGCCCCGCGCGTTGTCGGGCAGCGGCAGCCGGAAGACCGAGAGCCCCTCGCTCCGGCGCGGCGGTACCATCGCCTCGGCGGGCATGACCCGCGCCGCCACCTGGCCGCGGTCGAGCCCGCCCAGCACCCGCCCGATCGGCAGGGCCGAGTGGAGCAGCTCGTCGGCGTCGAGGTGGATCAGCCAGTCGGCCCGGCAGCGCCGGTAGGCGCGGTTGGCGTTGTGCTTCTGGCGCGCCTGATGGGTGTCGGGCCGGTGGCCCTTCCAGTGGTCCGCGCCGCAGCGGGTCACCCGCACACCCGGCACCGCCTCGGCCAGCGCCGCCGCCGGGTCGTCGGGGTCGTCGAAGTAGAGGTGGATCTCGTCCGCGCCGAGGGTCTTGTAATGGGCGACGAAGGAACGGATCGTCGCCGCCTCCTCCTTCACCGTCGCGACGACGCCCCAGCTCGCCAGCATGCCCGCACGTTCCCTCCTGCCGCGGGCCGACCCTAGCCGCCGGCCGGGGCGCTGTCATCCGCAACGCCGCGAATCGCGTGCGCCGGCTCTTGTGATCACACCACCGGAGGGTGTGATCACGAACCCCGGATATTCGCCGTCCGCGCGCGCGCCGCTGCCGAATCCGCTTTGCCGCGGCGCGGCTCCGGGCCATGACGCGCGCAAAACCGACGAGACCGGGGGACGGCAGATGAACATCCACGAATACCAGGCCAAGGCGCTGCTCCGGCAGTATGGCGCCCCGGTCTCCGACGGAAGGGTGGTGCTGCGCGCCGAGGATGCCAAGACCGCCGCGGGCGAGCTCGACGGGCCGCTCTGGGTGGTCAAGGCGCAGATCCACGCCGGCGGCCGCGGCAAGGGCCGCTTCCTGGAGCCTGACGCCGGCGACCGGGGCGGGGTGCGCGTCACCAGGTCGGTCGAGGAGGCCGCCAGCGAGGCGCGCAAGATGCTCGGCCGCACGCTCGTCACGCTCCAGACCGGCGAGGCCGGCAGGACGGTGAACCGCGTCTACATCGAGGAGGGCTCCGACATCGCGCGCGAGCTCTACCTCGCGCTGCTGATCGACCGCGGCACCAGCCGCATCTCCTTCGTCGCCTCCACCGAGGGCGGCATGGACATCGAGAAGGTCGCCCACGACACGCCCGAGAAGATCCTGTCGTTCAGCGTCGATCCGGCGACCGGCTACCAGCCCTTCCACGGCCGCCGCATCGCCTTCGCGCTGGGGCTGACCGGCAACCAGGTCAAGCAGTGCGTCCAGCTCATGGGCACGCTCTACCGGATGTTCGTCGAGCGCGACATGGAGATGCTCGAGATCAACCCGCTGATCGTGACCGGGCGGGGCGACCTGAAGTGCCTTGATGCCAAGATGGGCTTCGACAACAACGCGCTCTACCGCCAGCCCGACATCCTGGCGCTGCGCGACGAGTCCGAGGAAGACCCCAAGGAGCTCGCGGCCTCGAAGTTCGACCTCAACTACATCGCGCTCGACGGCGAGATCGGCTGCATGGTGAACGGCGCGGGCCTCGCCATGGCGACGATGGACATCATCAAGCTCTACGGGGCAGAGCCGGCCAACTTCCTCGACGTCGGCGGCGGCGCGACGCGGGAGAAGGTGACCGAGGCCTTCAAGATCATCACCTCCGACCCCAACGTGAAGGGCATCCTCGTCAACATCTTCGGCGGCATCATGCGCTGCGACATCATCGCCGAGGGCATCCTCGCCGCGGTGAAGGAGGTGGGGCTGAAGGTGCCGCTGGTGGTCCGGCTCGAGGGCACGAACGTCGAGAAGGGCAAGGCGATCATCGCCGAAAGCGGGCTCAACGTGATCGCGGCCGACAACCTCAGCGACGCCGCGCAGAAGATCGTCAAGGCGGTGAAAGGCTGACCGATGTCCATCCTCGTCGACGCGAACACCAGGGTCATCTGCCAGGGCTTCACCGGCAGCCAGGGCACCTTCCACTCCGAACAGGCCATCGCCTACGGCACGAAGATGGTCGGCGGCGTCACGCCGGGGAAGGGCGGGCAGGTGCACCTCGGCCTGCCGGTCTTCGACTCGGTGCACGAGGCGAAGGCGAAGACCGGCGCCGACGCCAGCGTGATCTACGTCCCCCCGCCCTTCGCGGCGGATTCGATCCTCGAGGCGATCGATGCCGAAATCCCGCTCGTGGTCTGCATCACCGAAGGCATTCCGGTGCTCGACATGATGAAGGTCAAGCGGGCGCTGGAAGGGTCGAAGACCATCCTCATCGGCCCGAACTGCCCCGGCGTCATCACGCCCGGCGCCTGCAAGATCGGCATCATGCCGGGCCACATCCACAGGCGCGGCAAGGTCGGCGTCGTCTCGCGCTCGGGCACGCTCACCTACGAGGCGGTCAAGCAGACCACCGACGTGGGCCTCGGCCAGTCCACCTGCGTCGGCATCGGCGGCGACCCGATCAAGGGCACCGAGCACATCGACGTGCTGGAATGGTTCCTCGCCGACCCCGAGACCGAGGCGATCATCATGATCGGCGAGATCGGCGGCAGCGCCGAGGAGGAGGCCGCGCAGTTCCTCAAGGACGAGGCCCGGCGCGGCCGGGCCAAGCCCACCGCCGGCTTCATCGCCGGCCGCACGGCGCCCAAGGGCCGGCGCATGGGCCATGCCGGCGCCATCGTCTCGGGCGGCAAGGGCGACGCCGAGAGCAAGATCGAGGCGATGAAGTCCGCCGGCATCGTCGTGGCCGACAGCCCCGCCGCCCTCGGCGAGGCGGTGCTGAAGGCGATCGGATGAGGCGCTTGGCCGCGACCGCGCCATATCGCCCGTGCCGGTCCGGCCGGCCCGCCGGCCCGGTCCGCACCGGCCCCGCGGGCCGGGCGCGGCCTTCCGCCGCCGCTTCCCGGCCGCTCCCCGATCGGACCCGCCCCGCGGCGCGCCGGGCCGATGTCCACCCCCCGGAGGTGACCCCATGACCGACCAGTCCCCGAACGACCTCTTCAAGGCCTCGTCCTTCCTGCAGGGGCACAACGCGGAATACGTCGAGCAGCTCCATGCCCGCTACGCCGCCGATCCGAAGTCGGTGGACGAGGGCTGGCAGGCGTTCTTCCGGGCGCTCGGCGACGACGAGGTGACCGCCAGGCGCGGGGCCCAGGGCCCCTCCTGGGCGCGCAGCGACTGGCCGCCGCTGCCGGCGGACGAGCTCACCCATGCGCTCGACGGGCAGTGGGCCGAGCCGCAGAAGCAGGTCGAGAAGATCCGGGCGAAGGCCGCCGAGGCCGGCGTGACCGTCTCCGAGGACCGGGTGCGCCAGGCGGTGCTCGACTCGATCCGCGCGCTCATGCTGATCCGCGCCTACCGCATCCGCGGCCACCTCGTGGCCGACCTCGACCCGCTGGGCATGCGCGAGGAGGCCCCGCACCCCGAGCTCGACCCCCGCTCCTACGGCTTCACCGAGGCCGACATGGACCGGCCGATCTTCATCGACAACGTGCTCGGGCTCGAGTTCGCCTCGATGCGCGAGATCCTCGACATCGTGCGCCGCACCTACTGCGGCACCTTCGCGCTGCAGTACATGCACATCTCCGACCCCGAGCAGGCGGCCTGGCTCAAGGAGCGGATCGAGGGCTACGGCAAGGAGATCGCTTTCACCCGCGAGGGCCGCAAGGCGATCCTCAACAAACTGGTCGAGGCCGAGGGCTTCGAGAAGTTCCTGCACGTCAAGTACACCGGCACCAAGCGCTTCGGCCTCGACGGCGGCGAGGCGCTGATCCCGGCGATGGAGCAGATCATCAAGCGCGGCGGCAGCCTCGGCGTGAAGGAGATCGTCATCGGCATGCCGCACCGCGGGCGGCTCAACATCCTCGCCAACGTCATGGGCAAGCCCTACCGGGCGATCTTCAACGAATTCCAGGGCGGCAGCTTCAAGCCCGACGACGTGGACGGCTCGGGCGACGTGAAATACCACCTCGGCGCCTCCTCCGACCGCACCTTCGACGGCAACACCGTCCACCTCTCGCTGACCGCCAACCCCTCGCATCTCGAGGCGGTGAACCCGGTCGTCCTCGGCAAGGCCCGCGCCAAGCAGGACCAGTGGCACGACACCGACCGCTCGGCGGTGCTGCCGGTGCTGCTGCACGGCGACGCCGCCTTCGCGGGCCAGGGCGTGGTGGCCGAATGCTTCGGCCTCTCGGGCCTGCGCGGCCACCGCACCGGCGGCACGATCCACATCGTGGTCAACAACCAGATCGGCTTCACCACCGCGCCGCACTTCTCGCGGTCGTCGCCCTACCCGACCGACATCGCGCTGATGGTCGAGGCGCCGATCTTCCACGTCAACGGCGACGACCCCGAGGCCGTGGTCCACGCCGCCAAGGTCGCCACCGAGTTCCGGCAGAAGTTCCACAAGGACGTGGTGATCGACATGTTCTGCTACCGGCGCTTCGGCCACAACGAGGGCGACGAGCCGATGTTCACCAATCCGGTCATGTACAACCGGATCAAGCGGCACAAGACCACGCTCCAGCTCTACACCGAGCGGCTCGTCGCCGACGGGCTGATCCCCGAGGGCGAGATCGAGGACATGAAGGCCGCCTTCCAGGCGAAGCTCAACGAGGAGTTCGAGGCCGGCAAGGACTACAAGCCCAACAAGGCCGACTGGCTCGACGGCCGCTGGAGCCACCTCGACCGCGACAGGGGCGACTACGACCGCGGCGAGACCGCGATCTCGAAGAAGCTGATGAAGGAGGTGGGCCAGGCCCTGACCCGCTACCCCGAGGGCTTCAACATCCACCGGACGGTCGCGCGCCTGCTCGAGGCCAGGGCCGGGATGTTCCGCAGCGGCAAGGGCTTCGACTGGGCCACCGCCGAGGCACTCGCCTTCGGCTCGCTGCTGACCGAGGGCTTCCCCGTGCGCCTCGCCGGCCAGGACTCGATCCGCGGCACCTTCTCGCAGCGCCATTCCGCCTTCATCGACCAGGAGACGGAGGAGCGCTGGTTCCCGCTGAACCACATCCGCGAGGGGCAGGCGCGCTTCGAGGCCATCGACTCGATGCTCTCGGAATACGCCGTGCTCGGCTTCGAATACGGCTACTCGCTGGCCGAGCCCAACGCGCTGGTGATGTGGGAGGCCCAGTTCGGCGACTTCGCCAACGGCGCCCAGATCATGTTCGACCAGTTCATCTCCTCGGGCGAGCGCAAGTGGCTGAGGATGTCGGGTCTCGTCATGCTGCTGCCGCACGGCTTCGAGGGCCAGGGGCCCGAGCATTCCTCGGCCCGGCTCGAACGCTTCCTCCAGCTCTGCGCCGAGGACAACTGGATCGTCGCCAACTGCACGACGCCGGCGAACTACTTCCACATCCTGCGCCGGCAGCTCCACCGCAGCTACCGCAAGCCGCTGGTGCTGATGACGCCGAAGTCGCTGCTGCGCCACCGGCTCTGCATCTCCGACGCCGAGGACTTCACCACCGGCTCGTCCTTCCACCGCGTGCTCTGGGACGACGCGCAGAAGGGCCACTCGGCCACGAAGCTCGTCCCCGACGACCGGATCCGCCGCGTCGTGCTCTGCTCGGGCAAGGTCTACTACGACCTGCTCGAGGAGCGCGACGCCCGCGGCATCGACGACATCTACCTGCTGCGCATCGAGCAGTTCTATCCCTTCCCGGCGCTCAGCCTCGTCAAGGAGCTCGAACGCTTCAAGCAGGCCGAGATCGTCTGGTGCCAGGAAGAGCCGAAGAACCAGGGCGCCTGGTCCTTCATGGAGCCCAACATCGAATGGGTGCTGACGCGCATCGGTGCCCGGCACACCCGGCCCCGCTATGTCGGGCGCCCCGCCTCGGCCTCGCCCGCCACCGGGCTTGCCAGCCGTCACAAGTCGGAACAACAGGCGCTCGTCAACGAGGCGCTCTCGCTGGAAGGGAACTGAGCATGTCCGTCGAAGTCCGTGTGCCGACGCTGGGCGAAAGCGTCACCGAGGCCACCGTCGCCACCTGGTTCAAGAAGCCGGGCGACGCGGTGGCCGTCGACGAGATGCTCTGCGAGCTCGAGACCGACAAGGTGACGGTCGAGGTCCCCTCGCCCGTCGCCGGAACGCTCGGCGAGATCCTCGCGCCCGAGGGCGCAACGGTGGGGGTGAACGCGCTGCTCGCCACCATCGCCGAGGGTGCCGCCGCGCCGAGGCCCGAGGCCGGGGCCGAGTCCGCCGCACCCGCGCCTGCGCCCGCGGCGGCGCCGGAGCCCGCCCCCGCGCCTGCCGCACGGCCCGCGCGGACCGACGTGGAGGATGCGCCCTCGGCGCGCAAGGCGATGGTCGAGGCCGGCCTCACGCGCGACCGGGTCGAGGGCACGGGCCGCGACGGGCGGGTGATGAAGGAGGACGTGGCCCGCGCGCTCGCCGCGCCGCCGCCGCCGAAACCCGAGGCCGAGGCCCCCGCGCCGGCGCCGCGCGCGCCGGTTCCGGCCGAGGACGCCGCGCGCGAGGAACGGGTGAAGATGACGCGCCTGCGCCAGACCATCGCCCGGCGGCTGAAGGATGCGCAGAACACCGCCGCGATGCTGACCACCTACAACGAGGTGGACATGTCCGCGGTGATCGACCTGCGCAACGCGTACAAGGACCTCTTCGAGAAGAAGCACGGCGTCAAGCTCGGCTTCATGTCGTTCTTCACCAAGGCCTGCTGCCACGCGCTGAAGGAGGTGCCCGAGGTCAACGCCGAGATCGACGGGACCGACATCGTCTACAAGAACTTCGTGCACATGGGCATCGCCGTCGGCACGCCCCAGGGCTTCGTGGTGCCCGTGGTGCGCGACGCCGACCGGATGAGCTTCGCCGCGATCGAGAAGAAGATCGCCGAGCTCGGCGCGCGCGCCCGCGACGGCAAGCTCTCGATGGCCGAGATGCAGGGCGGCACCTTCACCATCTCGAACGGCGGCATCTACGGTTCGCTGATGTCTTCGCCGATCCTGAACCCGCCGCAGTCGGGAATCCTGGGCATGCACAAGATCCAGGACCGCCCCGTGGTGGTCGCGGGCCAGATCGTCATCCGCCCGATGATGTATCTGGCGCTCAGCTACGACCACCGGATCGTCGACGGCAAGGGCGCGGTGACCTTCCTCGTCCGCGTGAAGGAGGCGCTGGAGGACCCGCGCCGGCTGCTGATGGATCTGTGAGGCAGCCGATGCGCGGCGCGCGGCACAGCATGGAAGGTGCGCGGGCGGGGCTGGGCGGCTCTCTCCTGGGGACCCGCCGCGCCCCTGCAGCACAGGTCTCCCCATGACCCCCGAACTCACCGTCCTCGCCCTCGCCGGCCTTCTCCAGGCGCTGCAGTATGTCCTGATGGCGGTGCCCGCGAACCGCGAACTCGGCATGCGCGTCACCCTCTCCCCGCGCGACGGGGTGGACCTGCGCGCCATGGTCAGCCCGCGCACCGGGCGGCTCGTGCGGGCGCTCGACAACCATTTCGAGGCGCTCGTCCTGTTCACGCTGGCGGTCGTGGTCGTCACCCTCTCGGACCGCTCCACCCCCTTCACCGCCGCCTGCGCCTGGACCTACCTCGCCGCCCGCGTCCTCTACGTTCCGGCCTATGCCTTCGGGCTCGTCCCGTGGCGGTCGGTGATCTGGGGCGCGGGCTTCCTTGCCACCCTCGCCATGATCGTCGCCGCGCTGCTATGACCGCGACCGGCGAGAATCCGGTGCACGCCCTGTGCACGCGCTGTGCACGGGTTGTGCACATGCCCCGACGCCGCCCGAGACCCTGAAGGAGACCCCATGGCCAGCTACGACGTCATCTTCATCGGCGGGGGCCCCGGCGGCTACGTCGGCGCCATCCGCGCGGCCCAGCTCGGGCTCAGGGTCGCCTGCGCCGAGGGGCGCGAGACGCTGGGCGGCACCTGCCTCAACGTCGGCTGCATCCCCTCGAAGGCGCTGCTCCACGCCTCGCACATGCTGCACGAGGCGCAGGAGAACTTCGGGAAGATGGGCCTCTCCGGCGCGGCGCCGAAGGTCGACTGGCCGAAGATGCTCGCCTACAAGGACGAGGTCATCGGCCAGAACACCAAGGGCATCGAGTTCCTGTTCAAGAAGAACAGGGTGGACTGGCTGAAGGGCTGGGCCTCGATCCCCGAAGCCGGGAAGGTGAAGGTCGGCGACGCGATCCACGAGGCGAAAAGCATCGTGATCGCAACGGGTTCCGAGGCCTCCGCCCTGCCCGGCGTGGAGATCGACGAGACGACGGTCGTCACCTCGACCGGCGCGCTCGCGCTGCCGAAGGTGCCGAAGAGCATGGTCGTGATCGGCGCCGGCGTGATCGGGCTCGAGATGGGGTCGGTCTACCGCCGGCTCGGCGCCGAGGTCACGGTGATCGAGTATCTCGACCACATCACCCCCGGCATGGACGGCGAGGTGCAGAAGACCTTCCAGCGCCTGCTCGCGCGCCAGGGGCTCAGGTTCGTCCTCGGCGCCGCGGTCGAGGGGGTGGAGGTGGCGAAGGGCAGGGCCAAGGTGCGCTACACGCTGCGCAAGGACGGCACCGGCCAGACCGCCGAGGCCGACTGCGTGCTGGTCGCCACCGGGCGCCGGCCGTTCCACGACGGCCTCGGGCTGGAGGCGCTGGGCGTGCAGCTCACGCAGCGCGGGCAGATCGCCGTGGACCGGAATTATGCCACCAACGTCAAGGGGATATACGCCATCGGCGACGTCATCGAGGGGCCGATGCTGGCGCACAAGGCGATGGACGAGGGCCATGCCGTGGCCGAGATCCTGGCCGGGCAGGCGGGGCAAGTGAACTACGGCGTGATCCCCTCGGTGATCTACACCCACCCCGAGGTCGCCGCCGTCGGCGCCACCGAGGAGGCCCTGAAGGCCGAGGGCCGCGCCTACCGGGCGGGCAAGGTCTCGTTCATGGCGAACGGCCGCGCCAAGTCGGTCTTCGCCGGCGACGGCTTCGTCAAGATCCTCGCCGACGCGGCGACCGACCGCATCCTCGGCGCGCACCTCATCGGCCCGGCCGCCGGCGACCTGATCCACGAGATCTGCGTGGGCATGGAATTCGGCGCCGCCGCCGAGGACATCGCCCGCACCTGCCACGCGCACCCGACCTTCTCAGAGGCGGTGCGCGAGGCGGCGCTGGCCTGCGGCGACGGGGCGATCCACGCCTGAGCGGCGATTTCCGCCGTGACGGCCCCTGCCCCGCGTGCTACCCCGCGGGGCATGAGCCGCATCCCCTCGAAGGAGGAGATCCTCGCCTGGATCTCCGAGAACCCCGCCCTGACCGCCAGGCGCGACATCGCCAGGGCGTTCGGGATCAAGGGCGCGGCCCGGATCGAGCTCAAGCGGATCCTGAAGGAGATGGAGGCCGAGGGCGCGCTGGAGAAGCGGCGCCGCAGCTACCGCGACGCCGGACGCCTGCCGCCGGTCGCCGTGCTCCAGGTCGGGGGAAGCACCGCCGACGGCGAGCTGCTCGCCCGGCCGCTCGAATGGCCGGGCGAGGGCCGGGCGCCGCGGGTGCTCGTCATCGCGCGCGAGGGCGACCCGGCGCTGGGCGAGGGCGACCGGATCCTCGCCCGCGTGACGGCCGTGGAGGCCGAGGATCACGACTACGAGGCGCGGCTGATCCGGCGCATCGGCACAAGCCCGCGCAGGATCCTCGGGGTCTTCCGCAAGTCGGCCGAGGGCGGGCGGATCGTGCCGATCGACAAGGGCGCCGAGCGCGAGTGGCTGGTGCCGCGCGAGGCGACCGGCAACGCGCGCGACGGCGAGCTGGTCGAGGCCGAGCTCGCGGGCCGGCAGTCGGCCATGGGCCTGCCGCGCGCCCGCATCCTCCAGCGCCTCGGCGACCCCTCGGCGCCGAAGGCGGTCAGCCTCATCGCCATCCACCAGCACGGCATTCCCGACGATTTCCCCGAGGCCGCGCTGGCCGAGGCCGAGGCGCTGGAACCCGCGGGCCTCGAGGGCCGGGAGGACCTGCGCGGCCTGCCGCTCGTCACCATCGACCCGCCGGACGCGCGCGATCACGACGACGCGGTCTGGGCAGGGCCCGACGACGACCCGAGGAACGAGGACGGCCATGTGATATGGGTCGCGATCGCCGATGTCGCCCGCTACGTCCGCCCCGGCAGCGCGCTCGACCGCGAGGCACGCCGGCGCGGCAACTCCACCTACTTCCCCGACCGGGTGGTGCCGATGCTGCCCGAGCGGCTCTCGGCCGATCTCTGCTCGCTGCGCGAGGGGGTGGAGCGCCCCTGCATCGCGGTGCGGATGGTGATCGACGCGAAGGGCCGCAAGACCGGGCACCGCTTCGTCCGCGGCATCATGCGCTCGGCCGCGCGGCTGACCTATGCCGAGGTGCAGGCGGCGCGCGACGGGCAGGTCCCGGACCGTCTGGCGCCGCTGATGGAGGGCGTCATCAACCCCCTCTACGCCGCCTACGAGGCGCTGCGGAAGGCGCGGGCCGAGCGCCAGCCGCTCGACCTCGACCTGCCGGAGCGGAAGATCGTGCTCTCGGAGGCGGGTGAGGTCGTCTCGGTCGCCTTCGCCGAACGCTTCGACGCGCACCGGCTGATCGAGGAATTCATGGTCCTCGCCAACGTCGCCGCCGCCGAGGAGCTGATCCGGGCGCGGCGGCCGCTGCTGTTCCGGGTGCACGAGGAGCCGGCGCCCGAGAAGATCGAGGCGCTGCGCGAGGTGGCCGAGGCCTCGGGCTTCACGCTGGCGAAGGGCCAGGTGCTGAGGACCGAGCACATCAACCGGCTGCTGCGCCAGGCCGACGGGACCGACTTCGACGAGCTGATCAACATCACCGCGCTGCGGTCGATGACGCAGGCCTACTACAGCCCCGAGAACTTCGGCCACTTCGGGCTGGCGCTGAAGGCCTATGCGCATTTCACCTCGCCGATCCGCCGCTATGCCGACCTGACGGTGCACCGGGCGCTGATCGCGGCGCATGGCTGGGGCCGCGACGGCCAGACCCCCGAGGAGGCCGCGGCGCTGGCCGAGACCGGGCGGCACATCTCGGAGACCGAGCGGCGCAGCATGGCCGCCGAGCGCGACACGACCGACCGCTACCTCGCCAGCTACCTCGCCGAGCGGGTGGGCAGCGAGTTCCGCGGGCGGGTGTCGGGCGTGGCGCGCTTCGGCGTCTTCGTGAAGCTGGACGAGACCGGGGCCGACGGGCTGATCCCGGTGCGCACCCTGGGGCGGGAGTTCTTCCACTACGACGCCGAGAGCCAGACCCTGATGGGCGCCGAGACCGGGCTGACGATCGGCATCGGCCAGCGGGTGCTGGTGCGCCTCTCCGAGGCGGTGCCGGTGACCGGCGGGCTGATGCTGGAGCTTCTCGAACTCGATGAGGCCGCGGTGCCGCGCGTGCGGCAGGGCAGTCGCGGCGTGCGGAGCACGGCGCGGCTGCCGGGCCGGGCGAAGGCCAGGGCAGAGAAGCTGAGGCGCAAGGTGGCGCGCCGCCGCCGCTGAGGCGCCCCCCTGCCTGCACGCTATGCGTGAGCCGCGTCCTGCGCTATGGTCGGCGGCAACGACAATCGGGCAGACCGAGCAGGACAGGCAGGCACCATGCGGCAGAACCGGCGGACACCCGGCCTTGCGGCCGTTTCCCTCATCCTCGGCGCGGCGGGCGCGGCGGCAGGGCCGCTGGCCGTGGAAAGGTCCATCCGGCCGGTGCCGCGCCCGCCGGAACTGGGGCAGGAGGCGGTCATGCTGGCGACGGCGAACATGGCGTTCCGGGGCTGGATCGAGGGCTTCCGGGCGCGGGCCCTGGCGCAGGGCATCTCGGCGCAGACCTTCGACCGCGCCTTCGCGGAGGTGCGCCACGAGGCCGATGTCATCCGGCGCGACCGGACCCAGGCCGAGTTCGGCAAGGCGATCTGGGAGTATCTGGACGGCGCCGTCTCGGAGACGCGGATCGGCAACGGCCGGGCCGCGCTGGCGCGCCACCGCGCCGTGCTCGAGGCGATCGAGGCACGCTACGGGGTGGAGAAGGAGATCGTGGCGGCGATCTGGGGGCTCGAGACCGCCTACGGAACGGTCCGCGGCTCCACGCCGACCATCGGGGCGCTCGCCACGCTCGCGCACGAGGGGCGGCGCGCCGCCTTCTTCGAGGGCGAGCTGATCGCGGCGCTGCGCATCCTGGAGGGCGGCGACACCACGCCCGAGCGGATGACCGGAAGCTGGGCCGGCGCGATGGGCCACACGCAGTTCATGCCGACATCGTTCCTCGCCCATGCGGTCGATTTCGACGGCGACGGGCGGCGCGACATCTGGGGCGAGGATCCGGCCGACGCGCTGGCCTCGACCGCGGCCTACCTCAGGCACTTCGGCTGGACGAAGGGCCAGCCCTGGGGGGTGGAGGTGCGCCTGCCGCCCGGTTTCGACTTCGAGCAGGCCGGCGAGCGCGTGAAGCGGCCGGCCGGCGACTGGGCGCTGCTGGGGGTGCGGGCGATGGACGGCTCGGTCGTGCCCGACCACGGGCCGGCCTCGATCCTGATGCCGGCGGGTGTGCGCGGCGCGGCCTTCATGGTCTTCGGCAACTTCCACGTGATCGAGCGCTACAACCCGGCCGATGCCTACGTGATCGCGGTCGGCCACCTCGCCGACCGGATCGCCGGCGGCCCGCCGATCCGCGCCGCCTGGCCGCGCGGGGAGCGCGCGCTGTCGGGCGAGGAGCGGCGCGAGCTGCAGGAGCGGCTGACCGCGCGCGGTTTCCCCACCGGCGGGGTCGATGGCCGGATCGGGCCGAACACGATCGCGGCGGTGCGCGCCTTCCAGCGGGCGGTCGGCATGGTGCCCGACGGCTACGCGAGCCTCGAGGTGCTGCGCCGCCTCAGGGGGGAGATGCCGCGCTCCTAGCCGCCGCCGATCAGCACGCCCGCGGCGAACACCAGCGCGCCGCCCAGCACGACCTGGAAGGTCGCGCGCAGGAAGGGCGTCTCCATGAAGCGGTTCTGGATCCAGACGATGGCCCAGAGCTCGACGAAGACGACCGCGATGGCGATGGTCGTCGCCGTCCGGAAATCGGGGATCAGGTAGGGCAGGGCGTGGCCGAGCCCGCCGATCGTGGTCATCACGCCCGAGGCGAGGCCGCGCTTGACCGGTGAGCCGCGCCCGGAGATCACGCCGTCGTCATGCGCGGCCTCGGTGAAGCCCATCGAGATCCCGGCGCCGACCGAGGCGGCGAGGCCGACGAGGAAGGTCGTCCAGGGGTCCTGCGTGGCGAAGGCGGTGGCGAAGATCGGGGCAAGGGTCGAGACCGAGCCGTCCATCAGGCCGGCGAGGCCCGGTTGCACCCAGGTGAGGATGAACTGCCGCCGCGCGGCGCGGTCCTCGGCCCGGCGGGCCTCGGGCCCGAGGTGCTCGGCCGCCAGCGCATCCGCCCGGCCGCGGTGGCCCGCCTCGGCGGCGGCGAGGTCGCCGAGCAGCCGGCGCGTGTCGGCGTCGCGGCTGCGCTGCGCGGCGGCGGTGTAGAAGCGGGCGGCGTCGGCTTCCATCTTGGCGGCCTCGTCGCGGATCCGCTCGAGGCCGAGGTTCTCGATGAGCCAGACCGGACGGCGCGCATAGAAGCCCGAGACATGTTCCCGCCGGATCAGCGGGATGTGGTCGCCGAAGCGCTTCTTGTGCAGCGCGATCAGGCGGCGGCGGTGCTCGTCCTCCTCGGCGGCCATGCCGTCGAACACCGCGGCCGAAGCGGGATAGGCGGCGCGGATCCGTTCGGCATAGCTGCGGTAGATGCGCGCGTCGTCCTCCTCGGAGGCGATGGCGAGCGCCAGCACCTCCTGCTCGCTGAGGTCGGCGAAGCGGCGGCGGCCGGAGACGGCGGGGATCATGGCGGTCCTCTTGCTTAGAACGATTCCAGATTAGGGGTATCGGCGCGCGGTGCAACCGCCCGCAAGCGGCGGGATGCCCCTTGACGAATCAAACTGAACGGTTCAGTTGATTATGCGTGGCGGGGGCGGATGCCCGAGCCGGTTTCACCGAAGGAGTCCACCATGAGAAACGCGATGGTCCTCGTCATGGCCGCGGCGCTTGCCGCATCTGCCGTCGCGGCGCCGGCCGCCGGCGGGATCAACGGCATCGACCTTCCGCGGCTGGAGTTTCCGGCCGACGGCGGCGACAAGGGCGGGGGCGTCGGACAGGGCTGCGCGGCGCCGGCCACGCGCGGCGGGATCGGCTGCCGACCGGGCCGGGGTTGACGCGGCCCGGCAGGGTCCGCCCCCGGCATGCCGGCCGGGGGCCGCCCACGCCGTTTCCCGTGTTGCCGCACCTGAACGGTGCAGTCTATGATGCCGGTGCGGAGGAATTCGATGAACGCACCGACCGGGGCCGTGAAGCGGGGCCGCAAGTTCGAGCAGGTGCTCGAGGGCGCGCGCGAGGTCTTCCTGGCCGACGGTTACGAGGGCGCGAGCGTGGACACGATCGCGCGCGCGGCCGGGGTCTCCAAGGCCACGCTCTACAGCTACTTCCCCGACAAGCGGCTCCTGTTCATGGAAGTGGCGAAGTGCGAGTGCTGCCGGCAGGCGGACGAGGCGATCGAGCTCATCGACCTCTCGGCCCCGCCGCGCACCGTGCTGACCGAGGCCGCGACGCGGATGGTGAACTTCTACCTGTCGGACTTCGGGATGCGCGTCTTCCGCATCTGCGTGGCCGAGAGCGACCGGTTTCCCGAGCTCGGCCGCGAGTTCTACGAATCCGGCCCCGCGCTGGTGCGCGACCGGATGACGGGCTACCTGCGCGCGGCGGCGGCGCGGGGCGAACTCAGGATCGACGACTTCGAGCTGGCCGCGGACCAGTTCGTCGAGCTCTGCAAGGCCGACCTCTTCCCGCGGGTCATCTTCGGCGTCGGCGCGGTCTTTTCCGAGGCCGAGCGCCGGCGCGTGATCGACGGGGCGGTGGAGATGTTCCTGGCGCGCTACGGGGCCTGAGGCGCGACGGCCTCAGTCCACCCGCCGCACGTAGAGGTGGTGGCCCTCGCGCTTGGTCTCGAAGCGCTTCAGCTCGGCGATCAGGTCGGAGAGCTTGCGCTTGCCGTAGGTGCGGGTGTCGAAATCCGGGTTCTGGGCGGTGATCGCCTGGCCGAGCGCGCCGAGTTCGTACCACTCGTTGTCCTGCGCGAGCTTCTCCATCGCCTTCAGGATCAGCGGGATCGCCTCCTTCGGGGCCTGCTTGCCGGGCGCGGGCCCCTTGGCGCCGGGGGCGGGGGCGGCTTCCTCGACGATGTTCTCGATCAGGATGAAGCGGTTGCAGACATTGCGCAGCGACTCGGGCGCCTTCGCCTCGCCGATGCCGATGACGTCCAGCCCCTGTTCGCGGATGCGGTTGGCGAGGGCCGTGAAGTCGCTGTCGGAGGAGACCAGCACGAAGCCGTCGAAGCGGCCGGTGTGCAGGATGTCCATCGCGTCGATGACGAGGCCGATGTCGGAGGCGTTCTTGCCGACGGTGTTGGCCGTTTCCTGGTGCGCGACGAGGCCGAGTTCGCGCACCTCCTTCGACCAGCGGTCGAGCCGGCCCGAGGACCAGTCGCCGTAGACGCGGCGGAGCGCCGGTTCGCCGAGCGAGGTGATCTCCTTCAGGATCGCGCCGGCGAACTTCGCCGGGATGTTGTCGGCGTCGATCAGGACGGCGTAGAGCGGTCGGTCGCGGGTGGGCATGATGGCAGGGGCCTCGCCTCTGGCGGCGGGGCCGGGGGCCGTCTGCCCCCCGGACCCCCCGAGGATACTTGGAAAAGGGGAAGATCAGTAGACCACGACGCTGCGGATCGACTCGCCGCGGCGCATCAGGTCGAAGCCCTCGTTGATGCGGTCGAGCGTGAGCGTGTGGGTGATCATCGGGTCGATCTCGATCTTGCCCTCCATGTACCAGTCGACGATCCGCGGCACGTCGGTGCGGCCGCGCGCGCCGCCGAAGGCGGTGCCCTTCCAGACCCGGCCGGTGACGAGCTGGAAGGGACGCGTCTCGATCGTGGCGCCGGCCGGCGCCACCCCGATGATGATCGACTGGCCCCAGCCGCGGTGGGTGCATTCGAGCGCGGCCCGCATCACCTTGACGTTGCCGGTGCAGTCGAAGCTGTAGTCCGCCCCGCCGATGCGGTCGAAGGGGGTCTTCGTCATCTCGACGATATGCGCGACGATGTCGCCCTCGATCTCGGAGGGATTGACGAAGTGGGTCATGCCGAAGCGCTCGGCCATCGCGCGCTTGGCGGGGTTGATGTCGACGCCGATGATCATGTCGGCGCCGGCGAGGCGGAGCCCCTGGATCACGTTGAGGCCGATGCCCCCCAGGCCGAAGACCACCGCCTTGGCGCCGATCTCGACCTTGGCGGTGTTGATCACCGCGCCGATGCCCGTGGTGACGCCGCAGCCGATGTAGCAGACCTTGTCGAAGGGGGCGTCGGGGCGGATCTTGGCGACCGCGATCTCGGGCAGCACGGTGTGGTTGGAGAAGGTCGAGCAGCCCATGTAGTGCAGGATCGGCTCGCCATCGAGCGTGGAGAAGCGCGTCGTGCCGTCGGGCATCAGGCCCTGGCCCTGGGTGGCCCGGATCGCCGTGCAGAGGTTGGTCTTGCGGCTGAGGCAGGAGGGGCATTCGCGGCATTCGGGCGTGTAGAGCGGAATCACGTGGTCGCCCGGCTTCACCGAGGTGACGCCCGGCCCGACATCGACCACGACGCCCGCGCCCTCGTGGCCGAGGATCGCCGGGAACAGTCCCTCGGGGTCGGCGCCCGAAAGCGTGAACTCGTCGGTGTGGCAGATGCCGGTGGCCCGGATCTCGACCAGCACCTCGCCGGCCTTCGGCCCCTCGAGGTTCACCTCCATGACCTCGAGCGGGCGCCCCGCCCCGATCGCAACTGCCGCGCGTGTCCGCATCTGCCGGCCCTCCCTGCTGCCTGATATTGCCTAGCAGACTGTCATCCATTCCTCTGGCGGGAGCAAGGAGGTGCCCCCATGCGCAGGACGATCGCAATTCTCGCCACGGCCGCCCTGGCCGGATGTGTCGAGCCGCTGCCGGAACCCGAGCCCGCCACATGCGGCGCCGAGACGCTGCAGGGCCTGGTCGGCCAGCGCGAGGAGGTGCTTGCCGCGATGACCTTCGAGGCCTCGGCGGTGCGCGTGATCCGGCCGGGTCAGGCGGTGACGATGGACTACAGCCCGCGGCGGATCAACTTCGAGCTGGACCGCGCGGGGCGGATCCTGCGCGTCTTCTGCGGCTGAAACCGCACAGCGCCGCGCGACGACCGCTGCCGCCCCTTGATCGGTGCGGAGGCCGCGTCTATCACTGCGCGCCGCAACGACCGGACCCGCCGAGATGAAGCCGCATGTCCTCGCCCTGTTCCTGCTGGCAGCCGCCTGCGTGCCCGTGGAAGACACCGGCACGAACGGCACCGGACCGCAGCCCGGCGACCTGATCGGCGGGCCGACCGGCGGCGGCCTCGTCGAGCGCGAGCCCGACCTCTGCCAGGCCGCCCAGTACCAGCAGTATCTCGGCCAGCCGGGCACGATCGTGCCCTCGCTGGGGATCACGCGCGTCTACCGGGTGATCGACTTCGGGGCGATCTATTCGCAGGAATACAACCCGGGCCGGATCAACTTCTGGCTCTCGCCGACCGGCCTGATCGCGCGCATCGGCTGCGGCTGACCGGCGGGCCCTCGCCGGGCCGCTTCACGACCGCGTCATCGCGCATTGCGCCTGCCGGGCGGGGGCCCCAGTTGCGGCCGCATGAGACAGGCACTGATCGTCATCACCATGTCGGCGGCCGCCCTTTCGGCCTGCGCCGACGCCTCCGTCACCCGTGCGGCCACCCGTGCGCACGGGATCTGCGATGCCGAGGGGCTGGACCGTTTCGTCGGGCGCCCCGTGGTGGATCTGGCCGCGAATGCGGCGCTGCGGCCGATGCGGGTGCTCCTGCCCGGCGAGCCGCCGGGACCGGTCGAGCCGGGACGGCTGACCATCCGCTCGGACGGCGCGGGCCGGGTCGCGGCGCTGTCCTGCGGCTGAGGCAGCCGGCCGGCGCCTTGCCTTGCCGCCTGCCGCAGGGTAGGACCGCAGCGGTCGAAGGGAGTCCTGCCATGGAGAAGTTCACGAGGCTGACCGGGGTCGCGGCGCCGATGCCGCTGGTCAACATCGACACCGACATGATCATCCCCAAGCAGTTCCTCAAGACGATCAAGCGCACCGGCCTGGGCCGCAACCTGTTCGACGAGATGCGCTATGACGCGCAGGGCAACGAGATCCCCGACTTCGTGCTGAACCAGCCGGCCTATCGCAACGCGCAGATCCTGATCGCCGGCGACAACTTCGGCTGCGGGTCGAGCCGCGAGCACGCGCCCTGGGCGCTTCTCGACTTCGGCATCCGCTGCGTGATCTCCACGAGCTTCGCCGACATCTTCTACAACAACTGCTTCAAGAACGGGATCCTGCCCGTCGTCCTGCCGCAGGAGGCGGTGGACTACCTGATGGAGGATGCCCGCAAGGGGGCGAATGCACGGATCACCGTCGATCTCGAGGCGCAGACCGTCACCGCCTCGGACGGGCGCGCATTCACCTTCGAGGTGGACCCGTTCAAGAAGCACTGCCTGCTCAACGGGCTCGACGACATCGGACTCACCCTCGCCAAGCTCCCGGCCATCGAATCGTTCGAGGCCCGGGCGCGCGCGGAGCGGCCTTGGGCCTGATCCGAGGTTATCCACAACATGTTGATAACGCTCGCGGGCGTGCCCAAATTTCGCCACGCCTTTGATGCTTTGCGGCGACAGTCGCTCCCCCAAAATGCCGGTTTGTTGAACGATTCCTAACGGCGAGAGTCCATGGGCCCCCCGCTGCCGGGGTATAGTGGACTCCCGTCCGTCGCCCGCACCTTCGGCCCGTCCGGGAAATGCGGGGACCGTGCAGGGGGTGAAGGTGTTCGTGACGCTGCCAGATGTGTTCCGGCGCGCGGAGGGGGTGGAATGCTCGCGCGGCTGACCAGTGCGATCGTGCGCGGCTGTCTCGTCGCGGTGATGATCCTCATCCCGTCGCTGCTGGTGCCGACGGTCGCGCGGGACACCAGCGAGATCGTGCTGCTCGTGGCGCTGTTCGCCGCGGTGCTGACCACGGTCGAGTATGCCGCCGTCTACCCCAGCATCGTCGAGTTCCGCGATGCGCCGCCCTTCAACCGGATCCGCTACATCTCGCTCTTCGTCTCGATCCTGCTGATCTCGGTGGTCTGCCGGGGCGAGATCCAGCCCAGCGCCTTCACCAATTTCGTGCAGGCGATCGGACTCCTGATCGGCCAGGTGATCGACTTCCCCTACAGCCCGGTGCGGCTCATGGTGCTGATGCTGCCGCCCGACGCCAGCCCCGAGGACGTGACGCTGCTGCGCACGGCGGCGGGGCTGTCCTACCTGATCTCGCTGATGTCGCTCGGCATTTTCGTGGCGATCCTCAGATTCGCGGGCTGGCCGCAGGGGCTGACCGGGTTCAACGTCTGGACCAACCTGCCCACCTTCGATCCGACCTCGTCGGGCGACGTGGTGCAGCGGCTGATCCGCGACGCGCGGGTGAACATCGCGCTGGGGTTCTTCCTGCCCTTCCTCATTCCGGTCGCGGTGCGGGCGGGAACGGTCCTCTTCGATCCGGTCACCTTCGGCTCCTTCCACACGCTGATCTGGACGACGGTCGCATGGGCATTCCTGCCGGCAAGCCTCTTCATGCGCGGGATCGCGATGCGCCGCGTGGCGGACATGATCGCCGACCGCCGCCGCCGGTCGCAGCAGTCCGAAGGGCACTACGTGCCGGCCTGACGGCCGCGGCCCTGGCCGGTGCTGCGGCGCCCGCGCCGGCGGGGACGCTGCGGGTGGCGACGTGGAACGCCGAACTGACCCGGCCCGGGCCGGGGCTTCTGCTGCGCGACATCGAGGGCGGCAGGGACGCCCAGGTGGCCGCGGCGGTCGCGGTCATCGCCGCCGCGGCGCCGGACGTGCTGCTGCTGACCGGCATCGACTACGACCACGGGCTGGAGGCGCTCGACGCCCTTGCCGGTCTGCTCGCGGCGGCGGGGCAGGACTACCCCCACCGCTTCGCCCTCAGGCCGAACACCGGACGGGCGAGCGGACTCGACCTCGACGGCGACGGGCGCGCGGGCGGCCCCGGCGATGCGCAGGGTTTCGGCCGGTTTGCCGGGCAGGGCGGCATGGCGCTGCTCTCGAAGCTGCCGCTCGCGGCGGCCGAGGCGCGCGACTTCTCGGCGTTCGTCTGGCGCGACCTGCCGGGGGCGCTGCTGCCGCGGCGGGCCGACGGCGACCCGTTCCCCTCGGAGGCGGCGGCGGCGGTGCAGCGGCTCTCGACCACGGGGCACTGGGCGGTGCCGGTGGTTCTGCCCGGAGGCGGGCGGCTCACGCTTCTTGCCTGGCACGCCACACCGCCGGTGTTCGACGGGCCCGAGGACCGCAACGGCCGGCGCAACCACGACGAGGCGGCCTTCTGGCTGCGGCTGATCGAGGGGGACCTGCCCGGCGCGGCACCGCCCGCGCCGCCCTTCGTGCTCATCGGCGATGCCAATCTCGACACCGCCGACGGCGAGGGCCGGCCGGAGGCGCTGGCGGCGCTGCTCGGGCACCCGATGCTGACCGATCCCGCCCCGGCGAGCGCCGGCGGCGCGGCCGCCGCGGCGGAGCAGGGCGGCGCCAACCTGCGCCACCGCGGGCCGCCCGCGCTCGACACCGCCGACTGGCCGGACGACCCCGGCCCCGGCAACCTGCGGGTGGACTACGTGCTGCCCTCGCGCGATCTCGCGGTGCTCGGCGCGGGCGTCCTCTGGCCGGAGCCGGCCGACCCCCTCGCGGCGGCCGTCGCCGCGGCCTCGCGCCACCGGCTGGTCTGGGTGGACCTGGCGCTGCCCTAGCCGGTCTTGCCGACGCGCCTTCCCCGCGCGAGACTGCGGCGATGGAATGGCGCGACGAGGGGGCGCTGCTCAGCGTCCGGCGACATGGCGAGACCTCGGCGATCATCGAGGTGTTCACCGCCGGGCACGGGCGGCATGCAGGCGTGGTGCGCGGCGGGACGAGCCGGCGGATCGCCCCCGTCCTGCAGCCCGGCACCCAGCTTGCGCTGACCTGGCGCGCCCGGCTCGACGCGCACATCGGCGCCTTCACGGTCGAGCCGCTGCGCTCGCGCGCCGCGGCGGTGATGGCCGACCGCCGGGCCCTTGCCGCGCTCGGCGCGGTGACGGCGCTGCTGTCGTTCGCCCTGCCCGAGCGCGAGCCGCACCCGGCGCTCTACGCCCGCACCGTGGCGCTGCTCGACGCGCTCGGCACCGGCGCCGACTGGCCGGCCGACTACGCGCGCTGGGAGCTTGCGCTGCTCGAGGAGCTGGGCTTCGGGCTCGACCTCGGCCGCTGCGCCGCCACCGGCAGCACCGAGGACCTCGCCTATGTCTCGCCGAGATCGGGCGCCGCCGTCAGCCGGGGCGGTGCCGGGGAATGGGCGGACCGGCTGCTGCCGCTGCCGCCGCTGCTGCTCGGCGGGCCGGCCGCACCCGGCGACGTGGCGCGGGCCCTGACGACGACCGGCCATTTCCTCGACCGCTGGCTGGTGCCGGCGCTGGGCGAGAGGCCGCTGCCGGCGGCGCGCGGGCGGCTGGTCGCGGCGCTCGCCTCCTGAAGGGCCCTGCGGCGCGCCGGGCGGCGCCGAACCCGGCCGGCGCGAAACGACGCGCGCAGGTCGCGTCTGGCCGAGACGCAGGGGCCACGCGGCGCGAAGCCTGAGCCAAGGATCGGCACGCGCCGCGATGATCAACCGCAACCTGCCCCTTGCGCTCAAGCACTCCCCCGCCTCGCGGGCGCGCGGCTTCGCCCTGCTGGCCGGGCTCGATGCCTGCGTGCGCGGCATGCTGATCTCGGTCATGCCGCTTGTCGTCTACCGGGCGCTGGACGATGCGGCGCTGGTCTCGCAGCTCTACTTCGTGGTCGGCGTGTTCTCGCTGGTCGCCGGGCTGCTGGTGCCGTCGCTGACCCGCATCATCCCCCGGCGCTGGACCTACACGCTCGGCACGCTGCTCTACGTCGCCGGATCGGGCCTGGCGATCGCGGGGGGGCCGGTGCTGATCCCGGCGGCGCTGCTGAGCTTCACCGTCGGCACGGTGACGATCTTCGTCTGCCTCAACGCCTATGTGCTCGACTACGTGGCGCGTGCCGACCTCGGCCACAGCCAGTCGCTGCAGATGGTCTATGCGGCGGCGGCCTGGACGGCGGGGCCGGTGCTGGGCGTCTGGCTCCTCGAGGTCTGGCCGCCGCTGCCGTTCCTTGCGGCCGGGGCGGCCGCGGTGATCCTGCTCGGCACGTTCTGGAGCCTGCGGCTGGGCAATGGCAAGGAGATCCAGCGCGCCCGCGCCCCGGCGCCGAACCCGCTGGCCTATCTCGGACGCTTCATGGCCCAGCCGCGGCTCGTCGCCGGCTGGCTCTTCGCCGTCATCCGGTCCTGCGGGTGGTGGGTCTACGTCGTCTACGTGCCGATCTTCTGCATCGAGGCGGGCCTCGGCGACAAGGTCGGCGGCACCGTCCTTTCGGCGACGAACGCGCTTCTCTTCGCCGCGCCGCTGATGCTCGTATGGGTGAACCGCGCGACGGTCCGGGTCACGGTGCGCGGCGCCTTCGCGGCCGGCGGGGCGCTGTTCGTGGCCGCGGCGCTCGCCGCGCCCTGGCCCTGGGTGGCGGTGGCGCTGATCGTGCTGGCCTCGGTCACGCTGGTGCTGCTCGACGTGGCGGGGGGCTTGCCGTTCCTGATGGCGGTGAAACCTTCCGAGCGCACCGAGATGGCCGCCGTCTACTCGAGCTTCCGCGACGTCTCGGGCATCGTGACGCCCGGCGTGGCCTGGCTGGTGCTGCTCGTCGCGCCGGTGGCGGGCATCTTCGCCGCAGGCGGGGCGGCGATGCTGGCCGCCGCCGCGGTCGCCCAGCGCCTGCACCCGCGGCTCGGGGTTCCGCGGCCCTCGCACGGGCGCGAGCTGCCCGTGGCGGCAGAGTGAGGATCAGGCGCGGCCGTTCCCGACGAGCCAGCGTCCGGCCGCGGCCACCGCCTCGCGCGGGGGGATGAAGGCAAGGCCGAGCACCTCGCGCGCCCGGGCGTTCGACACCCGCTGGTCGCGCCCGAGCAGCGGAACGATCGGGCGCACCGAGGGGTCGAAGAGGCCGATCAGGCGGATCAGCGCGCCCGGCGCGCGCCGCGTGACGATCCGCCGGCCGGGCAGCGCGTCGCGCAACGCCTCGGCCATCTCGTGGAACCACAGCGTGCCGGCGGAGATCAGGAACCGCTGCCCCGCCGCACCGTCGGCGGTCAGCGCCCTGAGGTGCGCCTCGGCGACGTCGCGCACGTCGACGACGGGAAAGGCGATCTGCGGCAGGGCCGGATCCCTGGCGGCAAGCAGCCGCCCGACGAGGCGCAGCGAGGTTCCGTAGCGCGCGTCGAGCGGCGGCCCGCAGACGAGGCCGGGGTTGAGGGCGGTCAGCCGCAGCCCCGGCGCCTCGCGCGCGGCGAAGTCCCAGGCCGCGCGTTCGGCCAGCGTCTTGGAACGGAAGTAGGGCGTGGTGGTGGGGTGGTCCGGCTCGGTCCAGTCGGTCTCGTCGAAGACCCTCCGCCCGGGCGGCAGATCGCGGTGCATCACCGCCGCGACCGAGGAGGTGAGGACCACCCGCCCCACCCCCGCGTCGCGCGCCGCGCGCAGGGCGCGCAGCGTGCCCTCGACGGCGGGGCGCACGACCTCGTCGGCGGTGCGCGGCTCGGCCAGGGGAAACGGCGAGGCGGTGTGCACGAGCGCATCGGCCCCGGCCATTGCCTCCTGCCAGCCTTCGTCCGCCATCAGGTCGAGCCGGACGAAGCGCAGCCTCTCGTCGAGGCCGGCGGGATCGTCGAGCGCGGGGCGCACCGCCGCGACGACCTCCTGCGCGCGGTCGGGCGTCCGCAGCGTCGCCCGGACGCGGAAGCCCGCATTCAGAAGCCGCGCCGCGACATGCTTCGCGATGAAACCCGTGGCGCCGGTGAGCACGACCGTCCGCTCCATCGACTTCCCCCATGTTTACAGTGTCTAGTTCGGGGGAAGTAGGCCGCGCCCCGCCGAGGGAAGGGGCGATGGAGATCACAGCTTCGTGTGCGGGCCGGAACGGGCCGCAGACCCGTGCCTCTGACCTGCCCGGCGCGGGACGGGATGCGCCGCGGCGCCGGCCGGGGGCCGGGCCGCCGGATCCCGCGGTGACGGGCGACAGCTCCGGCGCGGGCGTCTCAGTCGAGAAGCCTGCGGGCGATCACCTGGGCCTGGATCTCGGCCGCGCCCTCGAAGATGTTGAGGATGCGCGCGTCGCAGAGGATGCGGCTGATCGGGTATTCCAGCGCGAAGCCGTTGCCGCCGTGGATCTGCAGCGCATTGTCGGCCGCCGCCCAGGCCACGCGCGCGCCGAGGAGCTTCGCCATCCCGGCCTCGAGGTCGCAGCGGTGGCCGTGATCCTTCTGCCAGGCGCTGAAGTAGGTGAGCTGGCGCGCCACCATGATCTCGACCGCCATCATCGCGAGCTTGCCGGCCACCCGCGGGAAGGCGACGAGCGGCTTGCCGAACTGGCGGCGTTCCTCGGCGTAGCGCAGGCCCAGCTCGAGCGCGTTCTGCGCCACGCCGATCGCGCGCGCCGCTGTCTGGATGCGCGCGCTCTCGAAGGTCTGCATGAGCTGCTTGAAGCCCTGCCCCTCGACGCCGCCGAGCAGGTTCTCGCCCTTCACGCGGAAGTCGTCGAAGTTGACGGTGTATTCCTTCATGCCGCGGTAGCCCAGCACCTCGATCTCGCCGCCCGAGAGGCCGGGATCGACGAAGGGCGACGCGTCGGTGCCCGGTGTCTTCTCGGCCAGGAACATCGACAGGCCGCGCCAGTCGGTCGTGCCCTCGATGGTGCGGGCGAGCACGGTCATCACATGGGCGCGCGCGGCATGGGTGATCCAGGTCTTGTTGCCGGTGATCACCCAGTCCTCGCCGTCGCGCCGCGCCCGGGTGCGCAGGCTGCCGAGGTCGGAGCCGGTGTTTGGCTCGGTGAAGACGGCGGTGGGCAGGATCTCGCCGCTGGCGAGCTTCGGCAGCCAGTGCGCCTTCTGCTCGGGCGTGCCGCCGCAGAGGATCAGCTCGGCCGCGATCTCGGAACGCGTGCCGAGCGAGCCCACCCCGATGTAGCCGCGCGACAGCTCCTCGGAGACGACCACCATCGAGGCCTTGGAGAGCCCGAGCCCGCCGTGTTCCTCGGGGATGGTCAGCCCGAACACGCCCATCCCGGCCAGCTCGTCGATGATCTCCATCGGGATCAGCGCGTCCCTCAGGTGCCAGCCGTGCGCGTGGGGCGCCACCTTCTCGTCGGAAAAGCGGCGGAACTGGTCGCGGATCATCTCCAGCTCGTCGTCGAGCCCCGTCGCGCCGAAGGTCGCGTGGCCGGCGTTGTCGCGCATCAGATCGACGAGCCGGGCGCGGGCCTCGGGCGTGTTGCCGGACGCGATCAGCCGCCGGGCGGCCTCGCCGGGCGCGAAGGTCAGGCCCAGGTCGGCGGGCCGGGCGAATTCGCCCTGGCTCATCGGGATGCCGCCCGCGATCTGGGCGAGATACTCGCCGAAGGCGATCTGGTGGATCAGCCGCTCGATCTCGCCGAAGCGCCCCGCGGCCGCGAGCCGGCCGGCCCAGGCCTGCATCTGGCGCAGCGCCTCGACGTAGGTGGCGATCCAGGCCGCCGCGTGGGCCGCGTGCTGGTGGCGTTCGACGAGCGCCGCCGAGACCCTGCCGCCCTCGCTCACGCGGGCGCGGAGCGCCTCGGTCGCGCCGGCCAGGAAGGCCTCGGCCTCGGGCAGCGCGGCGGCGGTCAGATCCAGCAGGTCGGGCAGCAGCGCATCGGCTTCCGGCAGGGCCTGCCCATCGTGCGGCATCGGTCGACTCCCTTCGTTCATGCTGGCGCCCCGGATAGGACCTTTGCAGGTGCAGCGCAACAATAATACGCATGGGATCGGGATGGCGACCGAAAATGTCGCAGCCCTTTTCCGGATGCGGAAGCCCCGCAGGCGCGATACACGCGGGGAATGCGCGCGACGGAGGGGGAACTGGCATGGACTGGCTGATGGGCGGCCTTGCGCCGCCGGCCTTCGCCGCGGCGCTGGCGGTCACGCTGGTTGCGGGCTTCGTCAAGGGCACCGCGGGCTTCGCCATGCCGCTGATCATGATCTCGGCCTTCGGCGCCTTCATGCCGCCCGAGACCGCGCTTGCCGGGCTGATCCTGCCGACGCTGGTCACCAACATCAGCCAGTCGCTCCGGCAGGGCTGGCGCGCGGCCTGGGGCTCGGTTGTCACCTACCGCCGGATGATCCTGGCGACGATCGCCTGCATCGCGCTGAGCGCGCAGTTCGTGGACGCGATCCCGCAGCGGCTGTTCCTGCTCCTGCTCGGTGTGCCGATCACCGCCTACGCGGCGCTGCAGCTCGCCGGGGTGGCGCTGGCGCTCCAGCTGCGCCACCGCGCGCGGGCCGAGCTGATCGCGGGTGTCGTCGGCGGGCTCTACGGCGGCATCGCCGGGGTCTGGGGGCCGCCGGTCATCGTCTACCTGCTCTCGATCGGCGCAGACAAGGCCGAGCAGGTGCGCGTGCAGGGCGTGATCTTCCTGATCGGGGCCGTCGTCCTGCTGGCCGCCCACCTCCAGACCGGCGTGATGAACGCGCTGACGGTGCCGTTCTCGGCCGCGCTGGTGGTGCCCGCGGTGGCCGGCCTGAGGCTCGGCTACGCCCTGCAGGACCGGCTGGACCAGGCGCGCTTCCGCCGCTGGACGCAGGCGCTGCTGGTGCTGACGGGGCTGAACCTCGTCCGCCAGGCGCTGGCAGGCTGAGCCGCCGCGCACCGCCTCAGCCGATCGCCGCGGCCTTCACGTCCTCGTCGATGTAGGGAACGTACTGGGCGAAGTTGTCGGCGAACATCTGCACGAGCCGGGCGGCCTGCCGGTCGTAGGCGGCCGGATCGGCCCAGGTGCGGCGCGGGTCGAGCAGCCGGTCCTCGACCCCCGGCACCGAGACCGGCACGTCGAAGCCGAAGTTCGGATCCTTGCGGAAGGGCACCGTGTGCAGCGAGCCGTCGAGCGCCGCGGTCAGCAGCGCGCGGGTGGCGCGGATCGGCATGCGCCGGCCGGTGCCGTAGGCGCCGCCGGTCCAGCCCGTGTTGACGAGCCAGCAGGTGGCGCCGTGGCGCGCGATCTTCTCGCGCAGGAGGTTGCCGTAGACCTCGGGCCGGCGCGGCATGAAGGGCGCGCCGAAGCAGGTGGAGAAGGTGGGTTCGGGCTCGGTCACGCCGCGTTCGGTTCCCGCGACCTTCGCGGTGAAGCCCGACAGGAAGTGATACATCGCCTGCGCCGGCGAGAGCCGCGCGATCGGCGGCAGCACCCCGAAGGCGTCGCAGGTCAGCATGATGATGTTCTTGGGGTGCCCGCCCAGCCCGGTCGGCGAGGCGTTCGGGATGTAGTCGAGCGGGTAGGCGCAGCGGGTGTTGGCGGTGAGCGAGGCATCCTCGAAGTCGAGCTCGAAGGTCTCGGGGTCGTAGACCATGTTCTCGATCACGGTGCCGAACATCCGCGTCGTGGCGTAGATCTCGGGCTCGGCCTCGGGCGAGAGCGAGATCGTCTTGGCGTAGCAGCCGCCCTCGAAGTTGAAGGTGCCGCGGTCCGACCAGCCGTGCTCGTCGTCGCCGATCAGGATGCGCGAGGGGTCGGCCGAGAGCGTCGTCTTGCCGGTGCCCGAGAGGCCGAAGAACACCGCCGTGTCGACCGGGTTGCCGGGGGCGTGGTTAGCCGAGCAGTGCATCGGCATGATCCCGCGTTCCGGCAGCAGGTAGTTCAGCAGCGTGAACACCGACTTCTTGTTCTCGCCCGCGTAGGCGGTGCCCGCGATCAGGATCAGCTTCCGGTCGAAGTTGAGCGCGATCACGGTTTCCGACCGGCAGCCGTGCCGCTCGGGCTCGGCCTGGAACGAGGGGCAGTTGAGGATCGTGAAGTCGGGCTCGAAGCCGTCGAGCTCGGAGCGGTCGGGCCGGCGCAGCAGGTGGCGGATGAAGAGCCCGTGCCAGGCGAGTTCGGTCACCACGCGCACGTCGAGCCGCTGCGCGGGGTCGGCGCCGGCGTAGAGGTCCTGCACGAAGAGATCGCGGCCGCGGATGTGCTCGAGCATGTCGGCGTGGAGCACCTCGAACCGCGCCGGATCCATCGGCCGGTTGTTCTCCCACCAGATCGCGTTTTCCACCGAGGGCGTGCGGACGACGAACTTGTCCTTGGGCGAGCGCCCGGTGTGCCGGCCGGTCGTCACCAGGAAGGTGCCGTTGCGGCCGAGCCGCCCCTCGCCCCGGATCAGGGCGGCCTCGATCAGCGCGTTCTCGAGGTAGTTGTAATGCACGTGGCCGGCGCCGGTTATCCCCTGATCTTCAAGCCTTTTCCGAGGATTGACCCGTCCGGTTTCCATGCAGGCGCTCCCGCTTCAAATCCGCTCGTTCAAACGCCGCCGGAGTGGCGGCCCTCCGCCCCGCGGGCGGCCCGCCGCCGGCGCCTGCCCTGGCTATACCACGCGGCTGGAGCGGCGGAACAGGACACTTGTCCACAGTTAGCGCAACCAGACGAGGGGTTAGCGCAACCACCGGCTGCGAAAGTGCGGCAATTCCGCCAGCCGCTGCCAAAATCGCCGTTCGCGCGCCCGCGCCCGCGGTGGTGATTCGCAGTTCCCTGTTGATAAAGCGGCGAGGAATCCCGAGACTGGCGCCCAACAAGAACACCTCGGAGCAGCGCAAGGAAACGGCGATGTCGCGGATTGCCTTGGTTGACGATGATCGCAACATCCTCACTTCGGTGTCGATGACGCTCGAAGCGGAGGGTTTCGAGGTGGAGACCTATAACGACGGGCAGGCGGCCTACGAGGCGTTCTCGCGGCGGATGCCCGACATGGCGGTGCTGGACATCAAGATGCCACGAATGGATGGCATGGACCTGCTCCAGCGGATTCGCCAGAAGTCGCAGATGCCGGTCATCTTCCTCACCTCGAAGGACGACGAGATCGACGAAGTTCTCGGGCTGCGCATGGGCGCGGACGACTACGTCAAGAAGCCGTTCTCGCAGCGGCTGCTCGTCGAGCGCATCCGCGCGCTGCTGCGCCGGCAGGAGGTGCTCGCGGGCGGCGACGTTCCGGTGACCGAGGAGACGAAGGTGATGGTGCGCGGCAAGCTCACCATGGACCCGCTGCGCCACCTCGTTACCTGGAAGGGCAAGGACGTGTCGCTGACGGTGACCGAGTTCCTGCTGCTTCAGGCGCTTGCCCAGCGGCCCGGCTTCGTCAAGAGCCGCGACCAGCTCATGGACGTGGCCTACGACGACCAGGTGTATGTCGACGACCGCACGATCGACAGCCACATCAAGCGCCTGCGCAAGAAGATGCGGACCGTGGACCCCGAGTTCTCGGCCATCGAGACGCTTTATGGCATCGGTTACCGCTACAACGAGGAATAGGCTCCTTCAGGCCGGATCCATGCGCGACACCAGGGCCGACAGCAGCACCGAGGTCGTGCTCGGCGAGGACTGGGTCGCGCCTCAGGCGAGCGAGGAGGACGCCGAGCTTTCCCAGAAGCGGGAGAAGCGGCGGCTGATCTCGATCAACAGCTCGCCCCTTGCCCGCAAGATCATCACCTTCAACCTGCTCGCCCTGATCGTGCTGGTCGCCGGGGTGCTCTACATCGACCCGTTCCGCGACGGCCTGATGCGCCAGCGCGGGCAGGACATGATGAACAGGGCGCAGCTCGTCTCGGGGTTCTTCAGCGCCGCAACGCCGCGGCGGGCGAGCTCGCTCTACCCCGCGCCGGGGTTCGATCCGCAGCAGCTCCTGCTCCAGCTTCCGCGCGAGCCGGGGGTGTCGCTCTACCTGTTCTCTCCGGCCGGCGACATGATCGCCTCGGTCGAGGCCCCCCCGGCCGCGACCGACCGCGAGGCGGAGGGCAACGTGATCACCGGCGCGCTCGACAGGCTCTGGAGCGGGCTGCGCCGGATCTCGGGCGCCACGGCCGAGACCGGCCACGACCGCAGCGCGCTGCGCCAGATCATCGCGATGATGCCGGCCGCGCTGGGTGGAGAGACCCGGGTCGAGACCGGGCTCGACCGGGCCGGCAACACGATCTTTGCCGCGGTGGCGCCGGTGACGCGGGGCGGCGAGCTCCTTGGCGTCGTCGGGGTGACGAGCGGCACGTCCGAGTTGCGCGCCCTGGTGCAGAACCAGCGCGAGCAGGTGCTGCAGATGTTCTTCACGGCGGTGCTGGTGTCGATCGGCCTGTCGCTGGTGCTGGCCTCGACCATCGCCAATCCGCTCTCCGACCTCGCCACCGCGGCCGAGCTGGGCCGCGACCGCCACGCGCGGAAGATGAGCCCGAACCGGGTGCGCATCCCCGACCTGACCGCCCGCCCCGACGAGATCGGCCGGCTCTCGGGGGCCATGCGCGGCATGGTCGCGGCGCTCTACGACCGGATCGAGGCGAACGAGCAGTTCGCGGCCGAGGTGGCGCACGAGATCAAGAACCCGCTCGCCTCGCTGCGCTCGGCCGTCGGGACGCTGCGCGTGGCCAAGCGCGACGACCAGCGCGAGAAGCTGCTCGACGTGATCGAGCACGACGTGCGCCGGCTCGACAGGCTGATCTCCGACATCTCCAACGCCTCGCGGCTCGACAGCGAGCTGGTGCGCGAGCAGGAGGCGCCGTTCGACCTGCTGAAGATGCTGATGAACATCTCGCACCACTTCGCGCAGGACGCGCAGTCGCGCGGGGTCGAGTTCATCACCGACCTTCCCGCCAAGCCGATCGTGGTGCACGGGCTCGAGGCGCGGCTGGCGCAGGTGTTCGTCAACCTCATCTCGAACGCGGTGTCGTTCTGCGAGGCGGGCGACGCCGTGCGCGTCTGGGCCCGCCGGCGCGAGAACCGCGTGCTGGTGGTGGTCGAGGACACCGGCCCCGGCATTCCCGAGCAGGCGATCCAGAAGATCTTCAACCGCTTCTATTCCGAGCGCCCGCCGGGTCAGTTCGGCAACCATTCGGGGCTTGGGCTGGCGATCTCCAAGCAGATCGTCGAGGCGCATGGCGGCGTGATCTGGGCCGAGAACATCCGCCCGACCAACGCCGACCTGATGTCGGAGCCCCTCGGCGCGCGCTTCGTCGTCGGCCTGCCGGTCTGAGGCATGGGCGGCGCCGGCGCGCTGGTCGTGCACGGCACCGCCGTTTCCCTGGGCGGCCGCGCGCTCCTGATCCTCGGGCCCGCGGGGGCGGGGAAGTCCGCCCTGGCGCTCGAGCTTCTTGCGCTGGGCGCAGGCCTCATCGCCGACGACCGCACGCTGCTGAGCCTGCGCGAGGGGCACCCGGTCGCCTCGGCGCCGGCGACGATCGCGGGGCGGATCGAGGCGCGCGGGCTCGGCATCCTTGCCGCCACGCCGGCGCCGCCCGCCCCGGTGGTGCTGGCCGCCGACCTCGGTCGGGTCGAGACCGAGCGGCTGCCGCCGGCGCGCCACATCGACCTGCTCGGCGTGGCGATCCCGCTTGTTCACAAGGTTGACGGCCCCCATTTTCCGGCCGCGCTGCTGCAATACCTGAGGGGCGGCCGTGCCGGGTGAGGGGGGCGCGATGAACCATGGCGGAACCGGGGCAGCCGGGGCGTCCGGCGAGCTGCGGCGGGTGGTCCTGGTCACCGGCCCCTCGGGGGCCGGGCGCACCACCGCGATCCGGGCGCTGGAGGATCTGGGCCACGAGGCGATCGACAACCTGCCGCTCTCGCTCCTGCCGCGGCTGCTCGAGGGCCCGCCGCTGGTCCGGCCGCTGGCGCTCGGCCTCGACGTGCGCAACCGCGACTTCTCGGTGGCCGGGGTGATCGAGACGGTCGACCGGCTGGAGGCGGACCCGACCGTCGCGGCGCAGCTGCTCTACCTCGACTGCCGGGCCGACGTGCTGGTGAAGCGGTTCTCCGAGACCCGCCGGCGCCATCCCCTCGCCCCGGCGGAGAGCCCGGCGCAGGGGGTGGACCGCGAGCTGGACCTGCTTGTCCCGATCCGGGCGCGGGCCGACGTGCTGATCGACACCTCGGACCTGACACCGCACGACCTGCGCGCCGAGGTCGCCCGCTGGTTCGGCGACACGACGGGCAGGGGGCTTGCCGTCTCGGTGCAGAGCTTCTCCTACAAGCGGGGCGTGCCGCGGGGGATCGACATCATCCTCGACTGCCGGTTCCTGACGAACCCCTACTGGGACCCCGAGCTGCGCGCACTCGACGGCCGGCATCCGGCGGTGGCGGCGCGGATCGCGTCCGACCCGCGCTTCGGCCCGTTCTTCGACCAGGTCGCGGGACTGGCGGAATTCCTGCTTCCGGCCTATGTGGCCGAGGGCAAGTCGCACCTGTCGATCGGGTTCGGCTGCACCGGGGGCCAGCACCGGTCGGTCGCCGTCGCCGAACGGCTCGCCGACCGTCTTGCGGCGGCGGGATGGCAGGTGTCTAAGAGGCACCGGGAACTGGAACGGCGCGGCGCCCTCGCGCCGGAACGAAACTGGGGAAGCGACGGTCCGTGATCGGCATCGTCATCGTGGCCCATGGCGGGCTCGCCCGCGAATACCTGGCCGCCGTCGAGCATGTCGTCGGGCGGCAGGAGGGGATCCGCGCGATCTCGATCGAGCCCGACCACGACCGCCGCGCCAAGGAGCGCGAGATCTGCGAGGCGGCCGATGCGGTGGACGTGGGCGACGGGGTCGTCGTGGTCACCGACATGTTCGGCGGCTCGCCCTCGAACCTCTCGCTGCTCGCCTGCTCGCCGAGCAACCGCCGCATCCTCTACGGGGCCAACCTGCCGATGCTGATCAAGCTCGCGAAGTCGCGCCGCCTGTCGGTGGCCGATGCCGCCTCGGCGGCGCTGGCGGCCGGGCGGAAGTACATCGACAGCTTCGACGCGAGCACCCGCCGGGCGGGAGGGTGAGATGACGACCACGGTCCTGCGCACGCTGGCGATCGTGAACGAGAAGGGGCTTCATGCGCGGGCCTCGGCCAGGTTCGTCGAGACGGTTGAGCGGTTCGACGCCGAGGCCACCGTGAGCCGCGACGGCATGGTCGTGTCCGGCGACAGCATCATGGGGCTTTTGATGTTGGCAGCCTCGAAGGGAACCACTATTCAGGTCGAGACCCGAGGCGCCGAGGCGGAGGCCCTGGCCGACGCGCTCGAGGCGCTCGTGGCGGACCGGTTCGGCGAGGAGTTCTGAGCCGGCCGGCCCCGCCGGCGTGGAGAGGATCGACTGCCCTTGCCGCCCGACGCCGACGATCTGGAAGCCCAACGCCGCGCCGCGGCCAGCCGCAAGTACGACATGCGGCGGCTGTCCTACGCCGGCACCTTCTCCAACCCCTGGAAGGCGGGCACCATCCGCACCATCGAGTGGCTGACGGCGAAGGTCACGCTGATGCGGCTGATCCGCTCGTTCGAGCGGCAGGGCGCCCCCTTCGGACCGCCGTTCTGGCCGGCCGCGATCCGGCACATGGGCATCCGCATCGACACCCCGCCCGAGGAGATCGCCCGGATCCCGAAGGAGGGCCCGCTGGTGGTGGTGGCGAACCATCCGCACGGGCTGGTCGACGGGATGATCATGGCCGAGATGGTCAACCGCGTCCGGTCGGACTTCAAGATCCTGACGCGCTCGCTCCTGACCGGCATCCCGGAGGTGGCGCAGTTCATGATTCCCGTGCCGTTCCCGCACGAGGAGAACGCGCGCGAGCTGGGGCTTCAGATGCGGCGCGAGGCGATGGAACAGCTCGCGGCCGGCGGCGTGATCATCCTGTTCCCGGCCGGCAGGGTCGCCACCTCGGAGACCTGGTTCGGCCCCGCCATCGAACCGGAATGGAACCCGTTCAGCCACAAGATGATCATGCGGTCGGGCGCGGCGGTGCTGCCGATCCGGTTCCTGGGCCAGAACACGCGCCTCTACCAGATCGCCAACAAGACCTCGGCGACGCTCAGGCAGAGCCTGCTGCTCTACGAGATCAAGAAGGCGCTCTACAAGCCGCAGCGGCCCTATGTCGGCCATGCGATCCCGCCCGAGGAGCTCCGGCGCTGGGCCGACAACCCGCGCGGCTTCCTCGCCTGGCTGCGGGCGCATACCCTGGCGCTCGGCACGGACCACGAGGTGCGCGAGCAGGACTACCGCTTCGGCCTGGATGCGCCGGCCGCCGCGCCGCGCTGACCCGCTAGCCCCGCCCGACGAAGGGCATCTTCGTGGCCATCACCGTCATGCCGAGCACGTTGGCCGAGAGCGGCAGGGAGGCCATGTAGAGCACGGCCGCCGCCACGTCGGCCACCTCCATCATCGGCGGCGGGTCGCCCGGCGTGCGCGCCGCGACCGATTCGAGAAGCTCGGTGCGGGCGTTGCCGATGTCGATCTGCCCGGCGGCGATGTCGAAGGCGCGTCCGTCGAGCGCGAGCGTCTTGGTCAGGCCGGTGACGGCGTGCTTGGTGGCGGTATAGGCCACCGAGCCGGGCCGCGGCGTGTAGGCCGAGACCGAGCCGTTGTTGATGATCCGTCCGCCCTGCGGCGACTGCCGCCGCATCTGCCGGAAGGCCGCGCGGGCGCAGAGGAACATGCCCGAGAGGTTGAGGTCCACCACCCGGCGCCAGTCGTCGAAGGCGATCTCGTCGATCGGGCCCATCGGGCCGAACATGCCGGCGTTGTTGAACAGCACGTCGATGCGGCCGAAGCGCGCCGTCGCCGCGGCGAAGGCGGCCTCGACCTGCGCCTCGACGGTCACGTCGGCGGGGAGGGCGAGCGCATGCGCATGCCCCGACGCCAGCGCCTCGAGCGCCTCCCTGCGCCGCGCGATCAGGGTCACGGCCCAGCCCTCGGCGAGGAAGCGTTCGGCCACGCCGCGGCCGATGCCGGAACTCGCCCCGGTGATGACGATGTGCCTCATGTCTCCTCCTCGTCCTCTCCGCCGGCCGCGAGCGTCAGCGGTGCCGGGCCGCGCAGGTCTTCGACCGAGAGCGGCGCGGTCGGCCGCGCCAGGCGGTTCCGCGTCACCCAGACCAGACGCTCCTCGGCCCGGGTGATCGCCACGTAGGCCAGCCGCTTCCACAGCGGCATCCCCGCCTCCGTCCGGCCGGTGCGCGCCGCCACCCAGAGGTCGGGGGCGAAGACCTGCACCACCGGCCACTGCGAGCCCTGCGCCTTGTGGATCGTCACCGCCGCGCCGTGCAGCAGCGCCACGCCCATCGTCGCCGCGAAGGGGATGAAGGGCTCCTCCTCGTCGGGCAGCTCGATCTTGATGATCGAGGCGGCCGAGACCTGCGGCTCTTCGGCGCCGACGACATGCAGTCGCGAGAAGCCGGGGCGCCTGCCCGGGCCGAGGTAGATGACCTGCGCCCCCTTGATGAGGCCGCGTGCCTCGAGGTCGATCCGTTTCTTGCGGTGTTTCAGGGGCAGCTCGATGCCGTCGCAGATCAGCGGCTCGCCGGGCAGCAGCGCGTCGGGCGGCGCGCCGAACGCCTGCCGGAAGGCCTGGATCAGCCGCACCCGCGTCTGGTTGCGCCAGACGAGGACCGGCGAGCGCGCCATGAGGTCGGCCTCGGCCCGCTCGGCCACCTGCACGCGGCCGTCGGCGCGCGCGGCGGCCTCGACCATCCGCTCGAATGCCTCGTAGTCGAGCGCCTCGTCGCCGAGGGCATGGGCGAGGTCGAGGATCGGGCTGCCCCGCTCCTGCCGGTGGACGCGGTGCAGCACGAGGCGGCTGCGCTGCGGAAGCCGGTCGAAGACCATCTCGCCCGACTGGCCCACCGGGGCGAGCTGGGCGGGGTCGCCGAACAGCAGCAGCGTGGGGAAGATCGCGCGGAGGTCGTCGAGCATCCGCTGGTCGAGCATCGAGGCCTCGTCGACGAAGCCGATGTCGAGCGGATCCTCGCGCCGCTTCCAGCCCCGGATGAAGTCCGAGCCCCTGAGCCCGGCGGCGGCGAGCGCGCCGGGGATCGACTTCGCCTGCTGGTAGAAGGCGAAGGCGCGGTCGAGGGCGGCGTCGCTCAGCCCCTCGACGGTCGGGCGCTCGGCCTGGCCGGCGAGCCATTCGGCGATGCGCTCGTATTCCGGCGCGTAGACCGGCGTGTAGAGGATGCGGTGGATCGTGGTGGCCGGCACGCCGCGGCCGCGCAGCACCGCGGCCGCCTTGTTGGTGGGGGCAAGGATGGCGAGGGTGCGGCGGTCCCTGCGGCGCCGGCCCTCCCAGTCGCCCGAGACGGTCTCGACCCCGGCAGCGGCGAGCGCGGCCGCAAGCCGCGCCAGCAGCATCGTCTTGCCCGACCCCGCCTTGCCGATGACGGCGAGCAGGCTCGCGCGTTCCGGCGCCTCGGGCAGCAGCGTGCCGGCCTCGATGTCGACGCCGGCCCCGCGCAGCGCCTCGGCGACGCGATCGAAGGCCTCGGCCTGGTCGTCGGAGAACGGCATCGCCGGCAGGGACATGCCGCGACCATAGGCGCGGCGGGCCGCGGCCGCCAGTGGCCCCCGGCACCCCGGCCCCGGCCCCGCGCCGCTCAGGCGTCGTGCGGTTCCGACCCGTCGCGGACGCGCCGCGCATAGACCGCCACCGCCCGCGCCGGGCTGGCGTGGGGCCTGCGCCGCGCGGGGTTCTCGGCCAGCCGGCGGGCGAGCTCGATCACCGCCAGCCGCCGCGTCTGCTCGAGCGAGGCGGCGAGGAACGGCAGGTCGTTGGCTTCGGCGAAGGACTTGAGGTCGGTGAGGACGTCGATGATCCAGTCGTCATGCATGCCTGCCTCAATTCGCTTTCGCGCCACCCGGACACAACCTTAGCACGAATTATGACAGGCGAGCTATCGTCATTGCGCGCCCCCGCCGCGCCGGAGGGCCGGCCGCGGCGAGGGCCGGATGCGGCTCAGCGCCGCGAGGCCTCGAGCACGTCCTCGAAGGTCCTCAGCCCGGTGCGCGGCGCCTGGACGAGGACGGCCATGTTGCCCGGCTTGTGTTCGTTGCGCAGCATCTTCATGTGCGCGGCGGGAATGTCCTCCCACGGGAACACCTCGGACATCGCCGGGTCGAGCCTGCGGGCCAGCATCAGGTCGTTGGCCGCACTGGCCTGCTTGAGGTTGGCGAAATGGCTGCCCTGCACCCGCTTCTGGTGCATCCAGAGATAGCGGGCGTCCATCGTCAGGTTGTAGCCGGTGGTGCCGGCGCAGATCACCACCATGCCGCCGCGCTTCACCACGAAGACCGAGACCGGCATCGTCGCCTCGCCGGGGTGCTCGAACACCATGTCGACGTTCACGCCCTTGCCGGTGATGTCCCAGATCGCCTTGCCGAAGCGGCGCACCTCGGCGAACCAGTCCCGGTATTCGGGCGTGCCGACCTTGGGCATCTGGCCCCAGCAGGTGAAGTCCTTGCGGTTGATGACGCCCTTCGCGCCGAGGCTCATCACGAAGTCGCGCTTCTCCTCGTCGGAGATCACCCCGATCGCGTTGCCGCCGGCGGTGTTGATGAGCTGGATCGCAAAGGAGCCGAGGCCGCCCGAGGCGCCCCAGACCAGCACGTTCTGCCCCGGCTTCAGCTCGTGCGGCTTGTGGCCGAACAGCATCCGGTAGGCGGTGGCGAGCGTCAGCGTGTAGCAGGCCGATTCCTCCCACGTCAGGTGCTTCGGCCGCTTCATCAGCTGGCGCGCCTGAACGCGGGTGAACTGCGCGAAGCTGCCGTCGGGCGTCTCGTAGCCCCAGATCCGCTGGCTGGGGCTGAACATCGGGTCGCCGCCGTTGCATTCCTCGTCGTCGCCGTCGTCCTGGTTGCAGTGGATGACGACCTCGTCGCCGACCTTCCAGCGCTTGACCTTCTCGCCCACGGCCCAGACGATTCCGGCGGCGTCCGAGCCGATCACGGCGTAGGGGGCCTTGTGGCCGTCGAACACGCTCACCGGCTGCCCGAGGCAGGCCCAGACCCCGTTGTAGTTGACCCCGGCCGCCATCACGAGCACGAGCACCTCGTGGCTGTCGAGCGTGGGCGTGTCGATCACCTCGACCTGAAGCGCCTTCACCGGCTCGCCGTGCCGCTCCCGCCGCAGGACCCAGGCATACATCTGCCGGGGCACGTGGCCGAGGGGCGGGATCTCTCCAACCTCGTAGAGGTCCTTGCGCGGCGCCTCGTAGCTCAGCGCCTGTGCCTTCGTGTCGAGGGCCATCTGGGTCTCCATCGGCGGCGGTCCTTGCTGCGCCGCAGAATCGCGCGGCACGTTCCCATCGGATATCGACGGTCGCGCAACTTTGCAATACCCGGTATACGAATTTTGAAATTTTATGTCGCGGCGGATTCTCCGCTGCGGCGCGACAGGTGCGGGCTTGCCGCAGGTGCAGCGGCCAGGTGGGCGATCGAATTGGCGTAGAAGGCGAAGAGCGGCTCCTCGCCGGGTCTGATGGCGAGGCCCTCGGGCGTCTCGACGACAAGCCCCCGCATGCGCAGGTTCGCGAGCCCTTCGGGCGCCCCCTCGGGCACCATGTCGGCGAGTTGCGCCTCGCTGAGCGGCCGGCCCGCGGCCAGCATCGCCTCGGCGACGAGCGGAACCGGCAGCCGCGGCACCTCGGCGGCGATCCGGCGCATCAGTTCCTCGGCCAGCGCCGCGACCGGGTCGGCGTGGGGCGTGGCGAGGAAGGCGGTCAGCGACAGCGGCGCGCCGAAGCCGACGCCGGCCTCGCCGTACTTGCGGAACCGGCCCGTCACCAGCCGGCGGACCAGGCGCCAGAGGAAGCGGAGCAGGCTCGTCACCGGCGAGGCGAAGCTCCGCCCGGCATCGCCCTGCGCGGCGATCAGGGCGCGGTCCTCGAGCACGCGGTCGTAGTTCAGCCCGACGGGAACGAAGACGACATCCCGCACCGCCGGATCGAACCCGTCCACGATGTAGGAGAGGATGCCGAGCTTCGGCGGCTGGAGGCGGCCATCGCGGCTGAGCCCGCCCTCGGGGAACACGGCCTGGGTCACCCCCGCCGCCGTGGCCATGGCGACGTAGCGGCCCAGGACCTTGCGGTAGAGCGCATCGCCCGACCTGCGCCGGACGAAGTAGGCCCCCATCGGGCGGATCAGCGCCCGCAGCGGCCAGACCCGCGCCCATTCCCCCACCGCATAGGCGAGCGCGGTGCGCGAGGCGGCGAGGTAGGTGACAAGCACGTAGTCCATGTTGGACCGGTGGTTCATCACGAAGACCACCGCCGCCTCGGGATCGACCTTGCCCAGCGCGCGGTCGTAGCGCGTGACCTTCACCCGGTAGAGCCGCCGGGACAGCCAGCGCGCCGCCCGCGTGGCGAAGCCGAAGTAGAGCGAGGCCGAAAAGGCCGGCACGATCTCGCGCGCGTAGCGCAGCGCGCGCTCGTGGGCGACCGCCTCGGGGATGCCCTCGGCGGCCGCGGTCTGCGCCACCGCGGCGAGCACGTCGCGGTCGTAGATCAGCCGCTGGATCGTGTCGTGCCGGCGGGCGAGCTTGAAGGGCTGGATCGGCTTGGCCAGGCGCCGGTTCAGCTCGGCGACCACGCGCTCCATCCGGCGGCGGAAGAACCAGCGCACCGAAGGGAACAGGAAGTGCGACGCGAAGGTGACTGCCGCGAACGCCAGGATCAGGATGAGCAGCCAGAGCGGCAGTTCGACGGTTCGGAACATCCGTGCCAGCGTTGCAGGAAAGGACCGGGCGGTAAATCCTGCGATGCCGCGCCGCAGCGAATTGACACCGGAAGGAAGTTGCGGCTATCTGCGGCAGACGCGCAACAAAATTGCGCAAGGCGAGTCGAGGGCCCCGAGATGACCGAGCGCGACAAACCCTGGCTGTTCCGCACCTATGCGGGGCATTCCACGGCCAAGGCGTCGAACGCGCTCTACCGCACGAACCTCGCCAAGGGTCAGACGGGCCTGTCGGTCGCCTTCGACCTGCCGACCCAGACCGGCTACGACAGCGACCATCCGCTGGCGCGCGGCGAGGTCGGCAAGGTCGGCGTTCCCATCGCGCATCTCGGCGACATGCGCACGCTGTTCGAGGGCATCCCGCTCGAACAGATGAATACCTCGATGACGATCAACGCGACCGCGCCCTGGCTGCTCGCGCTCTACATCGCGGTGGCCGAGGAACAGGGGGCCGACATCTCGAAGCTCCAGGGCACGGTGCAGAACGACATCATCAAGGAATACCTCAGCCGCGGCACCTACATCTGCCCGCCGAAGCCCAGCCTGCGGATGATCACCGATGTCGCCGCCTACACGGCGCGGCACATCCCGAAGTGGAACCCGATGAACGTCTGCTCCTACCACCTGCAGGAGGCCGGCGCGACACCCGAGGAGGAACTGGCCTTCGCGCTCGCCACCGCCTGCGCGGTGCTCGACGACCTGCGCGCCAAGGTTCCGGCGGAGGACTTCCCCGGCATGGTGGGCCGCATCTCGTTCTTCGTGAACGCGGGCATCCGCTTCGTCACCGAGATGTGCAAGATGCGCGCCTTCACCGAGCTGTGGGACGAGATCTGCCGCGACCGCTACGGGGTGGAGGACGAGCGCCACCGCCGCTTCCGCTACGGCGTGCAGGTCAACTCGCTGGGCCTCACCGAACAGCAGCCCGAGAACAACGTCTACCGCATCCTGCTCGAGATGCTGGCCGTCACGCTCTCGAAGAACGCCCGCGCCCGCGCGGTGCAGCTTCCGGCCTGGAACGAGGCGCTGGGCCTGCCGCGGCCCTGGGACCAGCAGTGGTCGCTGAGGATGCAGCAGATCCTCGCCTACGAGACCGACCTTCTGGAATACGGCGACCTGTTCGACGGCAACCCGGTCGTGGCCGCGAAGGTCGAGGAGCTGAAGGCGGGCGCGCGGGCAGAGCTGAGGCAGATCGACGCGATGGGCGGCGCGGTCGCGGCGATCGAATACATGAAGGCGCGGCTCGTGGAGTCGAACGCCGAGCGCATCGCCCGGATCGAGCGGGGCGAGACCGTGGTCGTCGGCGTCAACCGCTGGCAGGCTGGCGAGCCCTCGCCGCTCGTGGCCGGCGACGGTGCGATCATGCAGGCCGACCCCGAGGCCGAGGCCGACCAGGTCGCACGGCTCGTGGCATGGCGCGCCACGCGCGACGAGGCGGCGGTCAGGGCCGCGCTCGCCGCGCTCGCCGAGGCGGCGCGCAGCGGGGCCAACATCATGCCGCCCTCGATCGCCGCCGCGAAGGCGGGGGCCACGACCGGCGAATGGGGCGCCGTGGTGCGCGCCGCCTTCGGCGAGTTCCGCGCGCCGACCGGTGTTTCGCGCGCGCCGTCGAACCGTACCGAGGGGCTCGACGAGATCCGCGAGGCGGTCGATGCGGTCTCTGCCCGGCTCGGGCGGCGGCTGAAGTTCCTGGTCGGCAAGCCGGGGCTCGACGGCCATTCCAACGGCGCCGAGCAGATCGCCGCGCGGGCGCGCGACTGCGGGATGGAGATCGCCTACCAGGGCATCCGCCTGACGCCCGAGGAAATCGTTGCCGCCGCGCAGCAGGAGGCGCCGCACGTGATCGGGCTTTCGATCCTGTCGGGCAGCCACATTCCCCTCGTCACCGAGGTGATGAGCCGGCTGCGCGCGGCGGGGCTTTCGATTCCGGTCGTCGTCGGCGGCATCATTCCCGAAGCCGATGCCGCAAGGCTCCGGGAGCTTGGCGTCTCGCGGGTCTACACGCCGAAGGATTTCGAGCTCAACCGGATCATGCGCGATATCGTGCTGATTGCCGATCCGCAGGCGGTGGCGGCCGAATAGGCGGCCTGTCCCACGCATTGCCGATCGATTGTCTTTTCCGGCGCTTTCCGGTAATTGCTTGACTGCGTGCAATCGAATTCCGCAAGGCCAGGGGAGAACAATCGTGAAAATCGATCTGGGCGGGCTTTCGAGGACGGAATTGCAGAAGCTCAAGTCCGACGTCGAAAAAGCCATTGCGGCCGCCGACGAGAAGAGGCGGGCCGAGGCCCGGAAGACCGCCGAGGAAGCAGCGCGGAAATTCGGCTTCTCGCTAGACGAACTCGTCGCGCGGCCCCGCGGAAGGGCGGCCGCGGTCGGCGCCCCGAAATACCGCAACCCGGCGAATCCGAAGCAGACCTGGACCGGCCGGGGCCGTCAGCCGGGCTGGATCAAGGAAGGTCTGGCGCGGGGCGGAAAGCTCGCCGACTTCGCGATCTGACGCGGCCGATGTCGACCCATATCGGGGCGGCCCCCGGCGAGATCGCTGAAACCGTGCTCCTGCCGGGGGATCCGCGGCGGGCGAAATGGGCGGCGGAGACCTTCCTCGAGAATGCGCGCCTCGTCAGCGAGGTGCGCGGCATGCTCGGCTTCACCGGAACCTGGAAGGGCAATCCCGTCACCATCCACGGCAGCGGCATGGGGATGCCCTCGCTCTCGATCTACGTCAACGAGCTAATCCGCGATTACGGCGCGCGGACGCTGATCCGCATCGGGTCCTGCGGCGCCATGCAGGAGGCGGTGCGGATCCGCGACGTCGTGCTGGCGATGACGGCCTCGTCGCTTTCGACGCCCTCGCGCGGGGTGTTCCGCGAGCTGAACTTCGCGCCCTGCGCCGACTGGGGCCTGCTGCGGTCGGCCGCCGATGCCGCCGCGGCCTCGGGCACGCCCTTTCATGTCGGCGGGATCTATTCCTCGGACGTCTTCTACGACGAGCGGCCCGACCTCAACCAGCAGCTCACCCGGCACGGCGTGCTTGCCGTGGAGATGGAGACGGCCGAGCTCTACACGCTTGCCGCCCGCCACGGGCGGCGGGCGCTTGCCGTGCTGACGGTGTCGGACCACCTGCTCACGCACGAGGCGCTGCCGGCCGAGGACCGGGAACGCAGCTTCGGCGCGATGGTCGGGATCGCGCTCGCCGCGGCCTTCGCCTGAGGCTCAGAAGCGGGGCTCGAGCGGCCGGGTCAGCTCCACGGCGCCCCCGGCGAGCGCGACGCCGGGGCTGCGCATCAGCCGCGCCTCGGGGTGTGCGGCCGGATCGCAGCCCGAGACGAAGAGGTCCACGCGCCGGTTGAGCGGGCTCGATGCCCCGGTGGAGGGGGTCGCGTCCCAGCGGTCGGACAGCGCGACGATCTGCGCGGCGCCAAGGCCCGCCCGGCGGAGCGCCCCCGCCACGACCCCGGCCCGCGCCTCGGCCACCCGCGCGTTGCCGCGCGGCGACCCGTCGTCATCGGCATGGGCCGAGAGCGCGAAGGTCGCGCCGGGGTGCGCGCGGGCCAGCCGGTGCAGCAGCAGGGCATCCGCCCGGGTCAGCGCCGCGCTGGAGTGAGCGAAGTGCAGGGTGAAGCGGCAGTCGGCCGCGGCCGGCGCGGCGGCCGCAAGGAGCAGGGCGGCGAGAAGGGCGGTCGGTCGCATGGCGCCTCCGGGTGTTGCCTGCCCCGAGAAGTAGCCCGCCCGCGGCGCTCGGCCAAGCGCGCCGTCAGCGGCGGCGGAAGGTCAGGTAGTGCGGCACCCGTCCCTCGCGCAGCGCCTTCTGCTCGTAGCGGGTGCTGATCCAGTCGGCCCAGGGGCGCCGCCAGTCCTGCGGCCCCTCGGCCAGCCAGTCGAACCCGGCCTTCGGCACTTCCTCGAGCGTCTGGCGCACGTAGTCGGGGATGTCGGTCGCCACCCGCAGCTCGGCCCCCGGTGCCATGATCCGCGCAAGCGGCGCCAGATGCTCGGGCGTGACGAAGCGGCGGCGGTGGTGCTTCCGCTTCGGCCAGGGGTCGGGGTAGAGCAGGAAGGCGCGCGCCACCGAGGCATCGGGCAGCACGTCCATCAGGTCGCGCGCGTCGCCGGGGTGGATGGCGATGTTGTCCAGCCGCTGCCTGCGGATCTTGCCGAGCAGCATGGCGACCCCGTTGATGAAGGGTTCGGCCCCGATGATCGCCACCTCGGGGTGCAGGGTGGCCTGATGCACCATGTGCTCGCCGCCGCCGAAGCCGACCTCGAGCCAGACCGGCCGCCCGCCGAAGCGCCGGGCAAGGTCGAGCGGACGGCGCTCGGGGTTCTCCTCCCAGCTCACCGGGCCGGGGGAGAGGGCGGTGAGATCCTCCGCGAGGTAGCGGCGCTGCGAGTCCTTCAGCGCCTTGCCGTGACGCCGGCCGTAGAAGTTGCGCCAGGCCCGCGCGGGCGGGCCGGAAACGGAAGCGGGATCATGCATGGGCGCTCCCTCTCGCGCGTCCCGGCCGGCAGGTCAAGCGGCCGGGACACCGGCGCGGCGGGTCAGAGCGCCGCGCGCAGCGCCTCGGCGAGATCGGTCTTCTCCCACGTGAAGGTCTCGGCCTCGCTGCCGTTGACGGCAACGATCTCGGGCCGGCGCCCGAAGTGGCCGTAGGCCGCGGTGCGCTGGTAGATCGGCCGGTTGAGCTTGAGATGCGCGCGGATGCCGCCGGGCGTGAGGTCCATCACGCCGCCCTCCATCAGCACGCGCTCGATGCGGTCCTCGGCGACCTCGCCGGTGCCGTGCGTGTCCACGTAGATCGACAGCGGGCGCGCAACCCCGATGGCGTAGCTGAGCTGGATCGTGCAGCGCCGCGCGAGGCCCGCGGCCACGACGTTCTTGGCGAGGTAGCGCGCGGCATAGGCGGCCGAGCGGTCCACCTTCGTCGGATCCTTGCCCGAGAAGGCGCCGCCCCCGTGCGGCGCCGCGCCGCCGTAGGTATCGACGATGATCTTGCGGCCCGTCAGGCCGGCGTCGCCGTCCGGCCCGCCGATCAGGAATTCGCCGGTCGGGTTGACGTGCCACTCGGCGCCGTCGAGCCAGCCGTCAGGCAGCACCTGCTCGACATAGGGCCTGACGATCGCCTTCACGTCATCGCCCGAGAGACCCTTCACCAGGTGCTGGTGCGACACCACGATCTGCGTGACGCCCACCGGGCGGCCATCGGCATAGCGCACCGAAAGCTGGCTCTTGGCGTCCGGCCCGAGCATCGGCAGCTCGCCCGCGTGGCGGGCCTCGGCCAGCCGGCGCAGGATCGCGTGCGCGTAGAGGATCGGCGCGGGCATGAGTTCGGGCGTCTCGTCGGTGGCGTAGCCGAACATGATGCCCTGGTCGCCGGCGCCCTGCTCACGGCCGCCCTCGCCGGTCACGCCCTGCGCGATGTTGACCGACTGCTCGTGCAGGAAGTTGAGCACGTGGCAGGTGTTCCAGTGGAACTTCTCCTGCTCGTAGCCGATCGCCTTGATGCAGTCGCGCGCGATCTCGGGGATGCGGCCCATGTGGTCCTTGAGCCGCTCGCGCCCCTGCCGCGCGACCCGTTCGCCCTCGACGAGGTCCGGCAGGCCGATCTCGCCGCCGATGACGACGAGGCCGGTCGTGGCGAAGGTCTCGCAGGCGACGCGGGCCTGCGGGTCGATGCCCAGCAGATAGTCGAGCACTGCGTCGGAGATGCGGTCGCAGAGCTTGTCGGGGTGCCCCTCCGAGACGCTCTCGGAGGTGAAGACGTAGTTTTGCCGGGACATGAAGGGCGCTCCATTGGGGTATTGCCGCCACGCCAGGAAGCCGTTGTGACGGATCGGCGGAGCGTTACGCGGCGCGGTCGCCGCGGTCAATGCGATTCACCGACCCCCATGCCGCGAAGGCCAGCACGAGCAGCACCAGGGCCACAAGCGCCGGAAGATCGCCGGTGCGCGCGTAGGGCGTGGGGGGCAGCGCGCCCGGCAGGGGCGCATCGAGGAACCCCTGCTTGCCCAGACCGAGCTCGGCCCGGATGCGGCCGCGCGCGTCGATCACGGCGCTGACGCCGGTGTTGGCCGCGCGGATCACCGGCAGCCCCTGCTCGACCGCGCGCATCCGGGCCTGGGCGAGGTGCTGGAACGGCCCGCTGACCTCGCCGAACCAGGCGTCGTTGGTTGCCTGGAGCACCCAGTCGGGCCGCGGCGCGAGGCGCAGGTTCTGCGGGAAGATCGCCTCGTAGCAGATCAGGGCGAGCGCCCGGCCGATCCGCGGCCCGAAGTCGAGCGCGGCCGGCCCCGGCCCCGCCGAGAAGCCCGCGCCGTGGCTGGCGGCCATGCCCTGAATGCCGAAGCGTCCGAGCAGCTCGCCGAAGGGCACGTATTCGCCGAACGGCACGAGGTGGTGCTTGTCGTAGACCTGGGCCGGGCCGCCCCCCGGCGCGGTCACGGCCAGGCTGTTGTAGTAGCGGCCCGCCTCGCGCCGGGCGATGCCGAAGACGACCGGGCGCCCGCCCGCCACCGCGTCGATCTGCGCGAGCAGATGGCCGGAGTCGTCAAGCAGGTAGGGAACCGCCGTCTCTGGCCAGATCACCAGGTCGGGCAACGGGCCCTGCGGCGCCGCGGCGGTGGCGGTCATCAGGCGCATCAGGAACTCCTGCGCGCGCTCGGGGTCCCACTTCAGGCTCTGCTCGGCGTTCGGCTGCACGATGCGCAGCGTGACCGCCCGGTCGGGCGGCATCGGCCGCGCCAGTTCTGCGAGGCCCCAGGCCCAGGCGCCGGCGAGGAGCGCCGCCGCCGCGGCGGGGCCCGCCAGGCGGCCGGGGCCGCGGCCGAGGCCCAGCGCGGCGAGGGCGGCAGCGAGCGCCGTCGCCAGCGTCAGCCCGTGCGGGCCGACGAGCGCGGCGAGCTGCATGGGCGGCGCCCCGATCCAGATGTAGCCGATCAGCGCCCAGGGGAACCCGGTGAACAGCCAGGCCCGCGAGGCCTCGGCCGCCGCGAGCAGCGCCGCGGTCAGGAACAGCCCGGCCCGGCCCTGGCCGAAGCGGCGGCCGAGCCCGAAGGCCAGCGCCCAGAAGAGCGCAAGCCCGCCCGGCAGCAGGACGAGCGCGAAGGGCGCCATCCAGCCGTGGCGCACGGGATCGACGAAGAACGGCTCGACGATCCAGAAGAGCGCGCCCGCGAAACAGCCCGCGCCGCCGGCCCAGCCGGTCAGCGCCGCCTGTCGCCAGCCCGGCGCGCGGGCGCCGAGCGCGAGGAGTGCCGCGAGCGCGGCGAAAGCCGGCAGCGGCCAGGAGAGCGGTGCCTGCCCCGTGGCAAGGACGAGGCCGGTGCCGAAGGGCAGGGCGGCCGCCCGCAGCGTCGCGGCGCGAAGGCGCATCCGCTCAGCCGGCCTTCGCCCCGGGAAGCCGGACCCTGAGGCGCTTGATCCGGCGCGGATCGGCATCGACGATCTCGAACTCGGCGCCCGAGGGATGGCGGATGATCTCGCCGCGCGCGGGCACCCGTCCGATGAGCATGAAGACGAGCCCGCCGAGCGTGTCGATCTCCTCCTCGTCCTCCTCGTTGACCAGCCGGAGCCCGGTCTCGGCCTCGAACTCGTCGAGCGGGGTCCGCGCCTGGGCCAGGTAGACGCCGGGCTTCTCCTCGCGCCAGAGCGCGGGGTCGGCGGTGTCGTGCTCGTCCTCGATCTCGCCCACGACCTGCTCCAGCAGGTCCTCGAGCGTGACAAGCCCGTCGACACCGCCGTATTCGTCGATCACCAGTGCCATGTGCACCCGCTCGGTCTGCATCTTCTGGAGCAGCACCCCGATCGGCATCGACGGCGGGGCATAGAGCAGCGGGCGGATCAGCTTCTTCACCGAGAAGCGGCCGCCCGACCCGCCGTTGAAGCCGTGGGTCAGGGCGAAGTCCTTCAGATGGATCAGCCCGAGGGGGTGGTCGAGCGTGCCCTGGTAGACCGGCAGCCGGGAAAGGCCCGACTCGCGGAACCGCGCCACGAGTTCCTCGCGCGAGATGTCGACGGGCACGGCGACGATCTCGACCGCGGGGATCGCCACGTCCTCGACGCGCATGCGCCGCAGGTTGGCGACGCCCGGAAGCAGGGCGCGGTCCGGCGCCGGGCGCGCCTGGCCGGCCGCCGGCCGCGGCTCGGGCGTCTCGACCTCGGTCGAGAAGGCCCCGAGGATGCGGCCGATCAGGCCGCGGGGCTGGCTTCGCTCGGGGTCGGCCTCGTCCGCGCCCTGGTCGGCGGGCATGGCGGGCGCCCCGTCGCTGTCTCCGTTCATCGTTCGCCTTCCGCATCCCGGGGGCCGGGCCCCGTCGGGGAATATGGGTCCGCGACCCCGAGGCTGGCAAGTATCTCGACCTCGAGCCGCTCCATCAGGGCGGCGTCGCCGTCGCGGACGTGGTCGTAGCCGAGCAGGTGCAGCACGCCATGCACGACGAGGTGCCGGACGTGATCGGCAAGCGCCTTTCCGGCTTCCTCCGCCTCGCGAAGGCAGGTCTCCCAGGCCAGCGCGATGTCGCCGAGCGGGGCGGGGTCTTCGGGCGTGCCGGGCGAGGGTGGCGCGGGTGCGTCGCCCTCGCGGGCGGCGCCCCGCTCCTGCGAGGGCCAGGAAAGCACGTTGGTCGGCTGCGGCTTGCCGCGGAAGTCGGCATTGAGCGCGGCGATGCGGGCATCGTCCGCGGCCAGCACGGCGATCTCGAAGCGCGCCGGATCGAGCCCGAGGTGGCGCAGCGCGGCCTCCGACGCCGCCTCGGCGACGGCGGGAAGGTTCTCTGCCTCCCAGCGCGGGTCCTCGCAGATCGTCTCGACCGGCATGGGCTCTGCCGTCAGCCGCCGTCGCGGTCGTAGGCCTCGATGATCCGTGCCACGAGCGGGTGGCGCACCACGTCCTTCGCGGTGAAGTAGCTGAAGCTGACGCCCTCCACGCCCCCGAGGATGCGCTCGGCCTCGGCGAGGCCCGAGGCAGTGCCCTTCGGCAGGTCCACCTGCGTCCGGTCGCCGGTGATGACCATGCGGCTGCCCTCGCCCAGGCGGGTGAGGAACATCTTCATCTGCATGCCGGTGGCGTTCTGCGCCTCGTCGAGCACCACGAAGGCGCTCGACAGCGTGCGCCCGCGCATGAAGGCGAGCGGCGCGATCTCGATGCGCTTTTCCTCCATCAGCTTCTGCACCTGCTTCGAGGGCAGGAAATCGTTCAGCGCGTCGTAGAGCGGCTGCATGTAGGGATCGACCTTCTCCTTCATGTCGCCGGGCAGGAAGCCGAGCCTTTCGCCCGCCTCGACCGCCGGACGCGAGAGGATGATGCGGTCCACGTGCCCGCTGATGAAGAGGTTCACGCCCACGGCCACCGCGAGGTAGGTCTTGCCCGTGCCCGCCGGGCCGATGCCGAAGCAGAGCTCGTTCTGGTAGAGTGCGCGGACATAGGCCTTCTGCGCCTCGGTGCGCGGCTCGACGATCTTCTTGCGGGTGCCGACCTCGACGCGCCCGCCCTGGAACATCTCGAGCTGGTCGCCCGCCCGGGTGCCGGTGCCCTCGCCCGACCGGCCGAGGCGGATCGCCCCGTCCACGTCGCCGGCGCCGACGGCGCGGCCGGATTCGAGCCGCGCATAGAGCCCCTCGAGCACCTCTGCGGCCCGTTCGCGCGCCTCGGCCTCGCCCATCACCGAAAGGAGGTTGCCGCGCCGCAGGATCTGCACGCCGAGCTTGTGCTCGATCTGGGCCAGGTTGCGGTCGTACTCGCCGCAGAGGTCGATCAGCAGGCGGTTGTCCGGGAATTCGAGGACGGTTTCCAGGGTGTCTCCGGGAAGGGGCGGCGAGGTCAGCGCGCTGATGGCCAATACAGTCTCCCGTCGGGCGTCGGCAAGGTCATGGTGCCAACGATGATTGGCCCGCGCAAGCGACAAGCGTGTGACGGGCGCAAGGCCCGTGCCGGTCCGTGCCGCGGCGGACTCACCCCCGGCACTCGGGAGTGCCGGGCGGGGTGCCGGGGCCGGCAGGCGGCTCGCACTCGCCCGGGCCGCCGCCGCCACCGCCACCGCCACCGCCCGAGCC
>JANZZL010000026.1 GCA_026419405.1 Paracoccaceae bacterium
AGATGTGTATAAGAGACAGCGCCCCGACCCTGGCGCCGGTCAGCCGCCCGCCGAGCGAATCCGCCTCGGTCAGGAACTGCCGGCCGGAAAGGGCGGTGCCGTCCTCGCTGACGGCGAGCACCTGGCGGTAGCTCTCGCCGCCGATCGTCAGGTTCGCGCGCCATTCGTAGCCGGTGTAGAGGTTCATCTGCCCGCCGACCGGCAGGGCCGTGCCGTCGGCCAGCGTCAGCGTGCCCGACACCGCGTAGGGCGAGGCCTCGCCCGCCACGCTCAGCACCCCGTGCGCCGCGCCCCGGCCGGGCAGCGAGGTCAGCACCACCCAGTCGCCCGTGACCTCGGGCTTCGCCGCCGCCTGCCAGGCCGTCCAGGCCTCGGTCTCGAAGGGCAGCTTCTCGGCCAGCATCGGCGCCACCTCGTCGCGGGCGAGCCGATACCAGTCGCGGTCGCGGCCAAGCGCCTGATACTCGATGGTCGGGAACTGGCCGACGTGGAAGTCCATGTGCAGCTTCCACTCCTCGGCCGTGCGCCGCTGCAGCATGACGCGCGCGCCGGTGTGGCAGCGGGCGCACATCGTGCCGAGCGGCTCGTCGAAGGCCTCGATCGCGGCGGGGTCCTTCTCGAGCGCATAGCGCCAGCCCTCGGTCTCGGATGGGGCGAGCCCCTGGGTGTCGGCGAGCCAGGCGACGAGCGTCGCCTGGTCGGCGGGGGAGATCTCGAGCCCGTGCGCGATGCGCATCCGCACGATGGTCATCAGCCAGCCCTCGGGCGTCTTGCGCTGCCCGGCGATGCGGGACAGGCCCGCTTCGGTGGCCTCGTGGCAGGCGCCGCAGACCTGGGCGAGCAACTCCTCGCTGGCCGCGGCGGGCGGGGCCGCGGCAAGGCCGGCGGCCAGGGCGAGGGGCAGGGCGAGGGGCAGGGCGCGCGGGAGATGCGTCATGGAACAGCCTCCAGGGGTCGGGTGAGATCGGGCAGGAGCCTGGGGTCGGGCAGGCCGGCCTCGGCGAGCCAGCGGGCGGCGGCCTGCAGCTCGGCGGCGGTGCGGCCGGGCAGGAGCGGGGCAAGCGCCTCCGGCGTGGCGGGCCGGGCGCCAAGCGCGCGCAGCAGCGGCACGAGCGGCCGGCCGAGCAGGAAGGCCGCGCCCTCGGGCGCGTTCGGCGCGACCAGGGCCTCGGCCTCGACCAGCCGGCCCGCCGCGACCAGGATGCGGCGGCGGATCGCCGGGGTCGTGACCGGCGGGTGGGCGGGGGCCGCGTCGGGCCAGGCGGCGCGGGCGGCCCAGAAGGGCGTTGCGAACCCGGACAGGCGGTGGAAGTCGCGCCCGATGCGGGCCTGACGCCAGAAGGTGGCGGCGGCGCGGTCGGCCCAGAAGCGGCGGGCGAGGTCCGCCTGCCCGGCCTCGAGCGCGGCGAGGACCGGCGGCAGCATCAGCGCCGAGGAGAGCGCCCAGAAGAGCCCGTGCCCCGAGAGCGGGTCGATCGCGATGGCGGCATCGCCGACGCGCGGACAGGCCGGATCGAGCCGCGGCGCGGTCAGCCGCATCTCGGCCGCCGTGGCGCGCGCCCCGGCGGGAAGGGCGGTGCCCGCGACGCGGGCCCAGGCTTCGGCCAGCCCCGCGCGGCCCGGCCCGGCGGGGTCGGTGACCACCTGCGTCACGCCGCGCCCGTCGGGCAGCGCGGCGCGCCAGATCCAGCCCGCGGCCCGCGCCTCGAGCCGGGTCCCGCCGGCAGGCGGATCGGGGTCGGGGGCGAGGAGCGCGACCGTCGCCGGGCCGCGGCGGCGGCCGGTGCCGCCCGGCGCCCGCCGGCCGCGCGCCTCGACCAGACGGCCGGCGGCGATCTCGCGCCCGTCGGCCAGGCTCAGCAGCCGCGCCGCGGGATCGAGCCGGGCGACCGCGGCGCGGATCACCTCCACGCCCTCGTCGGCCGCCTGGGCAAGCAGGCCCGCGTCGAAGCGGGCGCGGTCGATCGGGTGTTCGCGGTTCTGCGCGGCCGGCGCGCCGCCCCAGGCGACCTGGCGCGGCACCGCCGGGGCCAGGCCCTCGGCCGCGAGGCCGAGGCGTGCGAGCAGGCCGGCGACCCTGGGCGAGGCGCCCTCGATCCGGCCGGCCCCGCCGGGCTGCGGGGCCGTGGCGAGGCGCACGCGCAGGCCGGCGCGGGCGAGCAGGATCGCCGCCGCAGCCCCCGCGGGCCCGCCGCCCGCTATGGCGACATCGCAGAACCGCACGCCGCCCGCGCTCCCCGTGTGCCGGGGGTGTCTCCCCCCGTTCCGCCCGGATGCTAGGCAGAACCGGAGCCGGGGTCAGTGATAATTCCGGCCAGATTGCGCCCGCGCTTGCCAGAAGGGGGCGGGCGGGCGCATCCTGACCCGACAGGGGGGTGCTGCTCGCCATGCCCGGACGGGACGCCAGCATCGTCGCATCGGTCCTGCGGGATCCGCTGGCCCGGGTGGCCGAGCTCGGCGGTGACCCGGCGGCGCTCTGCGCGCGCGCCGGGGTGGCCCTGCATGGCGAGGCCGGCGCCCTGCCGCTTGCCGCCTTCGTGGCCTTCTTCCAGGAGGCGGCGCGGATGCTCGGCGCGCCGGGCTTCGGCTGGTCCACCGGCGCGGTGCTCGACATCGCCACGCTGGGGCCGGCGGGGCAGACCATCGCCCGGGCGCCGCGGCTCGGCGCGGGGCTGCGGCTGTTCTGCGACAGCTTCGCCGCGGTGCAGGGGGCCTCGGAGCTGGAGCTGGAGGTCGCCGAGGGCCGGGCGCAGCTGCGCTACCGGATCCTCGACCCGGCGATCTGGCCGCGCGACCAGGACGCGGAGCTGACGCTGAGCGTGCTGGAGGCCTACATCCGCCGCGCGGCGGGGCCGGCCTGGCGGCCCGACGAGATCTGGTTCGAGCACGCCCCGCGCGATGCCGGCGCGGCGCGGCGGTTCGACGCGCCGGTGCGGTTCCTCGCCCCGGTCAACGCGCTGGTCTTCGCCGAGCGGGTGCTGGACCGGCCGCTGCCCGAGGCCGAGGCCGAGGCCTTCCGGGCCGCCGCACGGACGTTGGCCGCGGCGGCGCACGCGCACCGGCAGGGCCTGGACCTGCCCCGCCGGGTGGCGCGCGAGATCCTGAGGAGCTTCGGCTTCGCGCCGGTGTCGCAGGCCGAGGTGGCGCGCCGGCTCGGGCTGTCGCGCCGGAGCCTGCGGCGGCACCTCGAGGACTGCGGCACGCAGTTCTCCGAGATCCTCGCCGACTGCCGCGACCAAGCCGCGATGCGGCTGCTGGGATCGGGCTGCGGCATCGAGGAGACGGCGCTGCGGCTGGGTTACGCCGACGCCGCGGCCTTCTCGCGCGCCTTCCGCGCTCGCCAGGGGCTGCCGCCGGGGCGCTGGCTGCTGGCGCAGCGCCGGGGCTGAGGCGGGCTCAGCGCCCGGCGGCGGCGAGGTGGCGGCCGAAGTCCGCGCTTGCCATCAGCGCCTTGCAGCGGGCGAAGCGGCCCTCGGCATAGGCGCGGAAGTCGTCGGCGGGGTTGCCGTTGGCGAGCTGGATCAGGCCCCAGAGCGTCCAGAGCAGGTCGCACATCGCCTTGTGCACGACCATGCGCCCGCGCTCGGCCGCCGGCGCCTCGCCGCCGAAGTAGGCGGTCAGCATCTCCTCGTCCTGGGCCTCGTCGAACCGGCCCTCGACCGAGAGGTCGCCGAGGTCCCACATCGGGTCGTTCATGCCCGAGTATTCCCAGTCGACGATCCACATCCGCGCGCCGGTGTCGAGGAAGTTCTCGCAGAGCGGGTCGCAGTGGCAGGCGACCGGCGCGACGGGACGCGAATCGAGCACCCGGCGCACGGCCGCGGCCTCGGCCACCACGTCGTGGTAGCCCTCGGGCAGGGCCACGTCCTTCGTGGCGAGCACGCCGAGGTAGCTGTCGATCATGCCGAAGAGCTCGAAGCGGAAGGGGAACACCGCGCCCGAGCGGTGCAGCCGGGCGAAGGCGCGGGCGGCGCGGGCCGGGCTGCCGGGGCGGCTGCGGAAGGCCTCGGGGCTCATCGTCACGGTGCCCTCGAGGTAGCGCGTGACCATCAGGCCGCTCTCGGGGTCGGCGTGGATCACCTCGGGCGAGACCCCGGCCGCGGCGGCGGCGCGGGCGGCGACGGCCTCGTTGGCGCGGTCGATGTATTCCTCGGTGCCCGCGCCGGGGATGCGCAGGCAGTAGGGCCCGACCCGGTAGACCCGGTTGGTGAGCCCGCCGAGCCGCTCGGGGGCCGGCGCATCACCCAGCGCGGCGAGCGCCGGGATCCGCGCCGCCAGCGTGCGGATATCGTCCTCCATCCCTGCCTCCTTCCGTGTGGGCCCTGCCGGCGCGGCGCAGCGTTCCACATTCCGCCCGCGCTGGCTATCCTCCGCCCCGGCCCGCCGGGCGGCGGGCATCCGGTTCGGGGAGGGGGCACGATGGGCGAGGACGGGCACGGCGGGCACCTCGGCGCGGTCTACGCGGCCGGGCGGCCGGAGGAGCTTGCGGCCGGCTACGACGCCTGGGCCGAGACCTACGAGGCCGACATGGCGCGCGCGGGCTACCGCCACCCGGCGGTGTGCCTGGCGCTTCTCGCCCGGCACCTGCCGCGCGGCGCGGCACCGCTGCTCGACGCCGGCTGCGGCACCGGGCTGATCGGCGAGTGGCTGGGCATCCTGGGCTACCCCGAGGCGGAGGGGCTCGACCTCTCGGAGGGGATGCTGCGCGTCGCGGCCGGCAAGGGCGTCTACCGCGCGCTGCACCGGCTGGCGCTCGGCGGGCCCCTGCCCTTCGCCGACGGCGCCTATGCCGGGATCGTCGCCGCGGGGGTGTTCACCACCGGCCATGCCGGGGCCGGAGCTCTGCCCGAACTGGCGCGGATCTGCCGGCCGGGGGGCGTGCTGGTGCTGACGGTGAAGCTGCCGCTGTGGCAGGAGGGCTTCGCCGCCCGCGCCGCAGAGGCGGGCTTCGCCCTCGTCGAGGCGACCGCACCCTACCTCTCGATGCCGCGCGACCCCGCGACGGTGCCGAGCCTCGCGGCGGTGTTCCGCCGGTCCGGCTGAGGGCGGCCTCGGCCGCCCCCCGGCCCGCCGCCGAGGATCGCCCGCGCGCTCGCCAGGTCGGAGACGACGGTATCGATCCGCCCCGGCCCGCGCTCGGCGCGCAGGATCGGCACCTTGTGGCTGCCGGGGCGACCGCGCCCTGCCTCTCGATGCCGCGCGACCCCGCGACGGCGCCGAGCCTCGCGGCGGCGGTCTTCCGCCGGTCCGGCTGAGGGCGGCCTCAGCCGCCCCCCGGCCCGGCGCCGAGGATCGCCCGCGCGCTCGCCTCGTCGGAGACGAAGGTGTCGATCAGCCCCAGCCCGAGCACGGCGCGCAGGATCGGCACCTTGTGGCTGCCGCCGGCGGCGAGGATGACGTTCGGGATCGCCTCGAGATCGGGCAGGCCGATGCCGATCACCCGGTCGTTGATCGGATGCGCGATCGGCCGGCCCTCGGCGTCGAGCACGGTGCCGAGCACGTCGCCGACGGCGCCGCAGGCGCGCAGCTCCTCGAGGCTGGTGTCGGAGGGCAGGCCGTCGCTCATCAGCAGCGAGCGCAACGAGATGTCGCCCGCCGCCATGGCCAGCGCATCCACCCGGCGGATCTTGTCGAGCACCTCGCGGAACACGTCGAGCTGCATGATCGTGTCGCGCGATTCGCGCGAGCCGGCGTAGAGCGGCGCGGGAAAGTAGCTGTGCTGCGCGCCGAGCAGGTCGGCCAGCCGCGTGGTGATCTCGAAGCTGTTGAGGTCGGACCCCTTGGTGAGGCCGCCCATGACCGAGATCACCTCGATGTCGGGCCGCTCGATCGCCGCGACGAAGCGCGTGGCGATGTTGAGCGTGTTGCCCCAGGACATGCCGAGGAGCCGGATCGCGGGATCGGCCAGCACCTCGGAGAGGACATGGCCGAGCGCCGCGCCGACGATCATCTGCACGTCGCGCGGATCCTCCGGCGAGGGGGCGATGTAGGCCTTGGCGAGGCCGAAGCGGGCGCAGAGCGCCTCCTCGAGCTCGAAGCAGGCGGAGAAGGCGGTGTTGAAGTTGATCCGCACGAGCCCGATGCGCCGCGCCTCGGCCAGCGCCCTGTTGACGCGCAGCCGCGTCGTCCCGAGCTTCTCGGCGACGCGCTCCTGGGTCAGCCCCTCGGTGTAGTAGGCCCAGGCGACGCGCGCGAGAAAGCGTTCCTCGGCATCGACGCGGGGCAGCTTCGGCGGGCGTGCCATGGGGGCTACTTCACCGCACCCATGGTCAGCCCGCGCACCAGGTGCCGGGAGGCGAGCAGCGCGAAGATCAGCACCGGCACGACGATCAGCGTCGAGGTGGCCATGATCTTTCCGTAGGGCACGTCGTAGCCCTCCATGAAGGTGACGGCCATCGCCGGAGCCGTCTTGGCGTTCTTGGGCGCCAGGATGTAGGCGAACAGGAGCTCGTTCCACGAGAAGATGAACGACAGGATCGCCGAGACCGCCACCCCCGGCATGGCGAGCGGCAGGCAGATCGAGCGGAAGATGCGCCACTGCGAGGCGCCCTCGAGCATCGCCGCCTCGTCGAGCTCGAAGGGAATCGAGCGGAACTGGTCGGTGCAGATCCAGATCACGATCGGCAGGGTGAAGGTGAGATACATCAGGATCAGCGCGATGTGGGTATCGCGCAGGCCCACCTCGCGGGCGATCAGGAACACCGGGAAGGCCAGCACCACCGGGCTGACGAAGCGGTTGGTGATGAACCAGAACCAGAGCTCCTTCTTGGCACGGAACTCGAAGCGGGCGAGCGCGTAGGCCGCGGGGCAGCCGAGGACGACGGCGAGCACGGTGGTCGAGACCGCCACGATGAGCGAGTTGACGAGCGAGACGCCCACGTTGTCGCTGAACAGCACCTCGGTGTAGTTGCGCAAGGTGGGCGTGAACAGCCACGCCGGCGGCGACTGGAGCGCGACGGCCTGCGTCTTCAGGCTGGTCGTGACCATCCAGTAGAAGGGGAAGATGCAGAACAGGCAGATCAGGGCGAGCAGGACCGCCTGCACCGCCAGCCCGCCCCTGCCCCCCGGCTGCGCTGCGCCGGCCATCAGCGCACCTCCCGGTAGAACATGCGGATGTAGAGCCGCGCCAGCACGATGGTGATCGCGAGCAGGATCACCGACTGCGCCGAGGCGAGGCCGATGTCGAACTGCCGGTTGCCGACGCGCTCGATCAGGATGGCGATGAACTCGGTGGCGTTGCCGGGGCCGCCGCGCGTCATGGTGAAGACCATGTCGAAGAGCTTCAGCGTGTCGGCGGTGCGCAGGATCAGCACGGCGACGAGGCTCGGGATCAGGAAGGGAAGCTGCACGTGGCGCAGCACCGTCCACCAGCGCTTGGTCTCGAGCCGGGCGGCCTCCTCGATCTCGGGCGGGACGGTCGAGAGCCCGGCGAGCAGCACCAGCGCGACGAAGGGGGTCCACTGCCAGACATCCCAGAAGATCACGCCGATGAAGGCGTTGCGCGGATCGCCGATGAAGTTGATCGGCGCGATCCCGAGCCAGCCCAGCATCTGGTTGAAGACGCCGTATTTCTGGTTGAGCGTGACCTGGGCGAGCAGGCCCACCACGGCGTAGGTGGTGGCCATCGGCAGCACCAGCGAGAGCCGCGTGAAGGTCTTGAGGAACCCCAGGCCCGGCCGGTGCAGCAGCAGCGCGATCATCAGCCCCAGCGCGATCTGGATCGGCACGGCGATGACGAAGAGCGCCGCGGTGCGGCCGACGGCGGCCCAGAACACCGGATCGGCAAGCACGGTGACGTAGTTGTCGAGGCCGACGAAGCGCTGCCGCGCGATCCGCGTCAGGTTGAAGTCGTGCAGGCTCTTCCAGAGGGCGTAGCCGAGCGGCACGATGCCCACGGCGAGCAGCGCGAGGACCGAGGGGCCGAGGAAGGCGAGGATCGTGCGGCGCGGGACGCGGGCGGTCATCGGGGATCACTCAGGGGTCTGCGGGCGCGGGGCGCCGGGGCGGGCGCGGGGCGCGGGCCGCCCCCCGGCAGGCAGGGGACGGCCCGCGCCGGTGTCAGGCCGGGGCGGTCACTGCGCGAGCGGCTTCTCGCCGCTGTAGTAGCCTGCCTCCTCCAGCACGGCCTCCATGCGGGTGCCGATCTCGCGCGCGCCCTCCTCGATCGAGACCTCGCCAAGCATCATCTTGGTGCCCCATTCCTGCACGATCTCGGAGATCGTCGGCCATTCGGCGAAGCGCGGGCGGAACTCGGGCACGCCCTCCTTCCAGCTCTCGACCAGGGCGGGGACGAACTTGAACTCCTCGGCGATGCCGGGGATCTGGTAGACCGACTGCCGCGCCGGCACGCCGCCCTTGCGCAGGTAGGTCTCGGCGTTGGCCTTGGAGGTCGCCCACTGGATGAAGAGCCAGCCGGCCGCCTTCTCGGCATCGTCGGCCTGCGAGGCCACCGCCAGCGAGAAGCCCCCGAGCGCGGGCTTGCGGCCCGCCGGACCCTTCGGCTCGGGCGCCACCTCGATGCAGTCGGCGACCTTCGAGGTCTCGGGGCTGACGAGCGTGGTGTAGAAGGCCGACCATTCGGTGATCATCGCCACGTCGCCCTGGGCCAGCGCGTTCACCGTCTCGGCATGGTCGTAGGCGACGATGCCGGGCGGCATGTAGGCCATCAGGTCCTGGCGGAACTGGAGGCCCGCCTGGCTTTCGGGCGAGTTGAGGTTGGAGCGGAACTCGGCGTTCAGGAACGAGCCGCCGAAGGGCCAGAGCATGCGCGCGAAGCTGTCGGCCGACTGCGTCTCGTTGCGCTTGGACTGGAGCGCGAAGGCATACTTGCCGTTCTTGGTCAGCGCCGGGCCGTAGACGTCCTTCAGCTCGGCCCAGGTCTCGGGCGGGCGGTCGAAGCCGGCCTCTTCCAGCATGCAGCGGTTGTAGAACAGGAGCCCGGAGTAGTTGTCGAACGGCAGGCCGTAGACGACGCCGTTCCAGGCGCCGAAGGCGTTGAGCACGAGCGGGAAGAAGTCGTCGATGTCGAGCTCGGGGTCGGCCAGATCGGGGTTCGAGGTGAATTCCTCGATCGGCACGATCCAGCCGTTCTCGGCGAAGTTGCCGATCCAGACGAGGTCGATCAGCGCGAGGTCGAGGTCACCGCCGGCCACGAAGTCGCGCACCTGCTCGCCCAGCGCGTTCTCGTAGGGCATCGTGGTGATGTTGAGCTTGATGCCGGTCGCCGCCTCGAACTCGGGCAGCATCTCCTTGATCGCGTTGTAGCCGGGCCGGTCGAGGAACACCACGTCCACCACCGTTCCGGCATAGGGCTTGGCGGCCTCCTCGAGGGACCAGGCCTGCGCCTGCGGCGCCGCCAGCGCGGCGGCGAGGGCGAGCGCGCTCGCCTTGAGCTTCAGCTTCATGACTTCCTCCCATGTGATGCGACACGAACGGGTTGACATTCATTTGTATCGCCTCTCATAAAAATGTATGGACGGCGCGACGAGTCAACCGGAATCTCGCGGCGCGCCGGCGGGAGGAGCACCAGATGGCCGAGGTCCGGCTGCACGGCGTGAGCAAGTCCTACGGCCCGGTGAGGGCGCTGTCGGATGTCTCGCTCGACATCGCCGACGGCGAGTTCGCCGTCTTCGTCGGCCCCTCGGGCTGCGGCAAGTCCACGCTCCTGCGGTCGATCGCGGGGCTCGAGGGCATCTCGTCGGGCCGCATCACGATCGGCGGCGAGGACGTGACGGATGTCGCCCCCTCGGACCGGGGCGTGTCGATGGTGTTCCAGTCCTATGCGCTCTATCCGCACATGACAGTGCGCGAGAACATGGACTTCGGGATGCGGATCAACGGCATGCCGAAGCCCGAGCGGGAGGCGCGGATCGCCGAGGCGGCGCGCATCCTCCAGCTCGGCGACTACCTCGACCGCAAGCCGAGCCAGCTGTCCGGCGGCCAGCGCCAGCGTGTCGCCATCGGCCGGGCGATCGTCAGGCAGCCGAAGGTGTTCCTGTTCGACGAGCCGCTGTCGAACCTCGACGCCAAGCTGCGCGTGCAGATGCGCGTGGAGCTCGAGTCGCTGCACCGCCAGCTCGGCGCGACGATGATCTACGTCACCCACGACCAGGTGGAAGCCATGACCATGGCCGACAAGATCGTGGTGCTGAACGCCGGCCGGATCGAGCAGGTCGGCCCGCCGATGGAGCTCTACCACCGCCCGGCGACCGAGTTCGTCGCGGGCTTCATCGGCGCGCCGTCGATGAACTTCCTCGACGTGCGGGCGGAGGCGGGGCGGCTCGTGCACGGCGGCGCGCCGCTCGGCCGGCTTTGCGCGGCGCCGGGTGCGGTGCGGCTCGGGATCAGGCCCGAGCACATCGGCCTTGCCGCGCCCGGCGCAGGCGACATCGACGCGCGGGTGGAGCTGCGCGAGGCGCTGGGCGGCGACAGCTATCTCTACGTCTCGCTGCCGTCGGGCGACCGGCTCGTGGTGCGCGCCGAGGGCGACACGCGGCTCGGCCCCGGGGAGAGGGTCGGCCTCGTCCTCCCGCCCGCGCGCGTCCACCTCTTCGCCGCCGACGGCCGCACCCTGCAATCGGGGGTGGAGGCGGCGTGAGCGGCGCGGACGAGGCCATCCGACGGGCGGTCGCGCGCTCGGCCGCGGTGGCCGAGGTGGCGATCGGCCGGGGCGCGGTGGCGCAGGCCGGGGCGCTCTGGGCGCGGCACCTGGGCGGCCCCGCCTGCCTGATGGCGGATGCCCGCGCCTGGGCCGCCGCGGGCCCGGCGACCGAGGCGGCCTTCCGCGCCGCCGGCATCCCGGTGCGCGCCCACGTGATTCCCGCCGACCCCCGCCCGAAGCCCACGGTGGAGCTTTCCCGCGCGCTCGGCGCGGCGCTCCGGCCCGGCGAGGCGCCGGTCGCGGTCGGCTCGGGGGTGATGAACGACCTCGTCAAGCACGCGGCCTTCGCGGCGGGGCTCGGATACATGTGCGTGGCCACCGCCGCCTCGATGGACGGCTACACCTCGGCCGGGGCGCCCCTCTCGGAGGCCGGCTTCAAGAAGACGCTCCCCTGCCGGCCGGCGAAGGTGCTCGTGGCCGACCTCGACGTGATCGCCGCCGCGCCGCGCGAGATGACCGGCTGGGGCTACGGCGACCTCGCCGCGAAGATCCCGGCGGGCGGCGACTGGATGATCGCCGACGCGCTCGGGATCGAGCCGATCGACGCTGTCGCCTGGCCGATGGTGCAGGAGGGGCTGGCGGAGTGGCTCGCCGCGCCGGAGCGGATCGCCGCGGGCGAGCCCGAGGCCGTCGCCGGGCTGTTCCGGGGCCTGACGCTCGTCGGCCTCGCGATGGAGGCGCACGGCTCCTCGCGCCCCGCCTCGGGCGCCGACCATCAGATCGCGCACCTGTGGGAGATGGAGGACCTGCACCACGCCGGCGAACGGGTCAGCCACGGCGCATGCGTCGCGGTGGCGGCGGTGGCGGCGCTGAGGCTGTTCGACTGGCTGCTGGCGCGCGACCTGACACGGATCGACCCGGCGGCGCTGGCCGCGCGGGCGGCCGGGATCGACGCCGAGGCGGCGGAGATCGCCCGGGCCTTCGGCCCGGGCGAGGTGGCCAGCCGCGCGCTGGCCGAGACGCGCGCCAAGCACGCGGGCCCGGGCGCGCTGGCGACGCGGCTTGCCCGGCTGCGGGAGGTCTGGCCCGACCTGTCGGCGCGCCTGCGGGCGCGGCTCTGGAGCCCCGCGCGCATGGCCGCGCAGCTGCGCGCGGCCGGGGCGCCGGCGGCGCCGGAGGAGATCGGCGTCAGCCCGGAGCGGCTCGGCGAGACGCTCCTGAAGGCGCGCTTCCTGCGCAGCCGCTACACGGTGCTGGACCTGCTTTCGGACCTCGGGATGCTGCGCGAGGCGGTGGCGGCGGCGGTGGCGCGCGACACGGAACGGAGGGCGGCGGGATGACGGAGATTGCGGCGCAGGCGGCCCGGGCGGCCGAGGAGATCCGGGCGGCGACGGCGGCGATCGACCCCGCCGCGTTCGAGGACTTCGTCGCCGCGCTGGCGCAGGCGCGGCGCATCGTCTGCCACGGGGTGGGGCGCGAGGGGCTGATGATGCGCGCGCTTGCCATGCGGCTCTATCACCTGGGGCTCGATGCCCATGTGGTGGGCGACATGTCCTGCCCGCCGGTGGGCGCGGGCGACCTGCTGGTGGTCAGCGCCGGGCCCGGCGCGTTCTCGACGGTGATGGGCCTGATCGGCGTGGCGCGGCGCGACGGGGCGCGGATCGCCTGCGTGACCGCCGAGCCCGGCGGCGCGGCGCCGCGCGCCTCGGACGTGGTGCTGACCATCCCGGCGCAGACCATGGCCAGCGACCAGGGCGCGGCGGCGACCTCGTTCCTGCCGATGGGCTCGCTGTTCGAGGGGGCGCAGTATCTCGCCTTCGAGATCGTGGTCCTGGCGCTGCGCGACCGGCTCGGCGTGGCGCCCGAGGCGATGCGGGCGCGGCACACCAACCTGGAGTAGCGGACATGGGCTGGCAGGAGCGGTTCTCGCTGGCGGGCCGCCGGGCGATGGTGACCGGCGCCTCGAAGGGCATCGGCGCCGAGATCGCCCGGGTCTTCGCCGAGGCCGGCGCCGACATCGTGGCGGTGGCGCGCGACAGGGCGGGGCTGGAGCAGACCGCCTCGGCCGTGCGCGCCGCGGGGCGTCGCTGCCTCGTCGTGCCGGCCGAGCTCGGCGCGCCCGAAGGGCCGGGTCAGGCGGCGCGGACGGCGCTGGAGGCCTGGGGGACGATCGACATCCTGGTGAACTCGGCCGGCATCGCCCGCGTCGCCCCGGCGCTCGAGCTGACCTTCGCGGACTGGGAGGCGACCATGGCGGTGAACCTGCGCGCGCCCTTCCTGCTGGCGCAGGCGCTGGCGCCGGCGATGATCGCGCAGCGCTGGGGCAAGATCATCAACATCAGCTCGCAGACCGGGGTGATCGCGCTCGACGACCATGCCGCCTATGCCGCCTCGAAGGGCGGGCTCAACGCGCTGACCAAGTCGCTCTGCGCCGAATGGGCGCGGCACAACGTGCAGGTCAACGCGATCTGCCCGACGGTGATCCTGACACCGATGGGCCGCGAGGTCTGGGGGGCCGAGGAGAAGTCGGCCCCCCTCATCGCGGCGACGCCGGCCCGCCGCTTCGGCGAGCCGGTGGAGGTGGCCGACCTCGCGCTCTATCTCGCCTCGCCCGCCTCGGGGCTGGTCAACGGCGCGCTGGTGATGATCGAGGGGGGCTATTCGAGTGTCTGACCCCCTGCCCGCCGCACCGGATGCGGACTGGGCCTTCGCACGCTACGAGGCGGTGCGGCCGCGGCTGCCGGCGGCGCGCTTCCCGGCCGCCCCGGCCATGGCCGGCAGCCTCGCCGACCTCGCCGGATGCTACGACGGCTTCGTGTTCGACGCCTTCGGCGTGCTGAACCTGGGCGAGACGCCGGTGCCCGGCGCCGTGGCGCGGCTGGCGGACCTCAGGCGCGCGGGAAAGCGGATGGTGGTGCTGACCAACGCCGCCTCCGACACCCGCGCCGCGGCGGTCGCGAAATACCGCCGGCTCGGCTTCGACTTCACCGCCGCCGAGGTCGTCTCGTCGCGCGAGGTGGCCGCGGCCCGGCTGGAGGCGATCGCGCCGGGGGCGACCTGGGCGGCGATCACGCAGGCGGGCGACGACCTCTCCGACCTGCCGGTGCCCTGCCGCGACCTGATCGACGACCCCGGCGCGCTGGCGGCGGCGGATGCGGTGCTGTTCCTTTCCGCGGCGCGCTGGGGCGCCGAGGCGCAGGCCCGGCTGGAGGCGGCACTTGCCGCGCGCCCGCGCCCGGTGGTGGTGGCCAACCCCGACCTGGTCGCGCCACGCGAGGGCGGGCTGAGCATCGAGCCGGGCGCCTGGGCGCATGTGCTGGAGGACCGCACCGGGGTGCGGCCGGTGCATTTCGGCAAGCCCTTCGGCGAGGCCTTCGTCGAGGCGCTCGACCGTCTGGGCGGCCTGCCTGCCGGCCGGGTCGCCATGGTGGGCGACACGCTGCACACCGACATCCTGGGGGGCGCGGCCGCGGGGCTCGCCACCGTGCTCGTCACCGGCCACGGCCTGTTCGCCGGACGCGACGCCGCCCCCTACATCGCCCGCTCGGGAATCGTGCCCGACTGGATCGCCGCGACCACCTGAGCCCGGCTCAGGCGCGGACGCGCCGGCCCTCGGGGTCGTGGAACGGCACGAGCGAGAGCCGGGCGGGCAGCACCTCGCCCGCGACGACGAGCTCGAAGCGGCCCGAGGCGAGGAAGTCGTCGGTGACGCCCTCGGGGTTGCGGACGTAGCCGTAGCCGAGCGCCCTGCCCACCGTGTAGCCGTAGCCGCCCGAGGTGAGGTAGCCGACCGCAACCCCGTCGCGCAGGATCGTCTCGCGGCCGAGAAGCACCGCCTCGGGGTCTTCCACCGCGAAGCCCGCGAGCCGCTTCGGCAGCGGCCGGCCCCGCGTGCGCTCGAGCGCCTCGCGCCCGAGGAAGGGCAGGTTCGCGCGCATCTTCACCGCCCAGCCGAGGCCCGCCTCGAAGGGCGTGTCGTTCGGCGTGATGTCGGAGGACCAGGCGCGGTAGCCCTTCTCGAGCCGGAGCGACTCGATCGCGCGATAGCCCGCGGGCCGGATGCCGTGCGCCGCCCCCGCCGCCATGAGCGCGTCGTAGACCGCGGCGAGGCCGTCGATCCTCACGTGCAGCTCCCATCCGAGTTCGCCGACATAGGTGATGCGCAGCGCCCGCACCGCCTGCCCGGCGATGGGGATCTCGCGCACATGGGCGAAGGGGAAGGCGGTGTGCGAGACATCGGCCTCCGTCACCGCCGCCAGAACGTCGCGCGACCGCGGCCCCATCAGCGAGAGCGTGCCCCATTCCTCGGTCACGTCCTCGATCCGCGCCGCGCCGGTCAGGTGGTCGGCGATCCAGCCCCAGTCATGGGTGCGGAAGCCCGTGCCGGTGACGAGGTAGAAGCGGTCTTCGGCGAGCCGCGCCACGGTAAGGTCGGCCTCGATGCCGCCGCGCGAGTTGAGAAGCTGGGTGTAGGTCACCCGGCCCGGCGGGCGCTCCACATGGCCCGCGCAGATCCAGGAGAGGGCGGCGGCGGCATCGGGGCCCGTCACCTCGAACTTGGCGAAGGAGGTCTGGTCGAAGACCGTCACGGCCTCGCGCGTGGCGCGGTGCTCCTCGCCCACCGCCGCGAACCAGTTCTGCCGGCCCATCGCGTAGATGTCGCGCGGCTCGGTGCCCGGCGGCGCGAACCAGTTCGCCCGTTCCCAGCCGAGCTTGGAGCCGAAGACCGCGCCGGCAGCCTTCAGCCGGACGTAGAGCGGCGAGATGAGCCGCGGCCGGCCGCTGTCGTATTCCTCGTGCGGGAAGGCGACGGTGTAGTGCTTGCCGTAGGCCTCGGCAGTGCGCTCGGCGACCCAGGCGCGGTCCTCGTGCAGGCGCGAGAAGCGGCGGATGTCCACCACCCAGAGGTCCATCGGCGGCTCGCCCGTCATCGCCCATTCGGCCAGCACCCAGCCCGCGCCGCCGCCCGAGGCGATGCCGAAGGCGTTGAAGCCCGCGCCGACATACATGTTCCGGCAGGCGTTCGACCGGCCGAGGATGAAGTTGCCGTCGGGGGTGAAGCTCTCGGGACCGTTGATCATCTGCTTGACCCCGACCGTCTCGAGCGCGGGGACGCGGACGATCGCCTGCTCCATGTGCTGGGCGAAGTGGTCCCAGTCGTCGTCGAAGAGCCGGAACTCCCAGTCGTCGGGCACATCCTCCAGCGTCCAGAGCTGGGGATCGGGCTCGTAGCCGCCCATGACGAGGCCGCCGACCTCCTCCTTGAAGTAGGTGCGCCGGTCGGGGTCGCGGATCGTGGCGGCGTCGGGGGCGAGGCCCGCGATGCGTTCGGTCACGATGTACTGGTGCTTCACCGGCTGCAGCGGCACCGTCACGCCCGCGAGCGCGCCGACCTGCCGCGCCCACTGCCCGGCGCAGTTGACGACCGTCTCGCAGGCGACGGCGCCGGCGGTGGTGCGCACCGCGCGGATGCGCCCGTCCGCGATGTCGAAGCCGGTGACCCGCACGCCCTCGGCGATCTTCACGCCGTGCATCCGCGCCCCCCTGGCGAGCGCCTGGGTGATGCCCGAGGGGTCGGCCTGGCCGTCGGTGGGCAGCCAGGAGGCGCCGATCAGGTCGGCGGTCTCCAGCAGCGGCCACATCCGCTTCACCTCGTCGGGGCCGATCAGCTCCATCTCCATGCCGAAGCTGCGGGCGGTGGTGGCGAGGCGGCGGAACTCGGTCCAGCGGTCGGGCGTGGTGGCCAGGCGCAGGCAACCGGTCATCTTCCAGCCGGTGGCCTGGCCGGTCTCCGCCTCCAGCCGCTTGTAGAGCTCGACCGAATACTTGAGCACCCGCGTGATCGAGGCCGAGGAGCGGAGCTGCCCGACGAGCCCGGCCGCGTGCCAGGTCGAACCCGAGGTGAGCTTGCCCTGTTCCACAAGCAGCACCTCGGCGCGGTGGTCGCGGGCGAGGTGATAGGCGGTGGAGCAGCCGATGATGCCGCCGCCGATGACGACGACCTGGGCATGGGAGGGAAGCGCCGTCATGGCAGATCCTCGTCATGGGTGGAGCGGTAGGAGGCGAGCGCCGCCTCGAGCGCGGCGAGGTTCTGGCGGGCGTAGTCCTCGTAATCGACGCCCGGCGCGTTCATGTAGAGCGCCGAGACCATCGCCCACATCGCTTCGCGCAGGAGCGCCGCGCACCGCATCGCGTCGAAGGCCCGCAGCAGATCGGGCGCGGGCCGCGCGCCGAAGTAGGCCGCGAGCAGCTCGGCCGCCGCCTCGCGCGGCATCGCGGCATTGGCGGCCGCGCCGGCGAGGTCGAAGAGCGGCGTCGAGAAGCCGGCGTATTCGTAGTCGATCAGCCACAGCCGCTCGCCGTCGTCGAGGAAGTTGGCGGGCAAGAGGTCGTGGTGGCCGAAGATGATGGGCAGCGGCACCTGGCGCGCCTCGAGCGCGGCGTTGAGCGCCAGCAGGCGCGGCAGGTCGCGGGCATGGGGGCTGTGCGCCTCGCGCAGGGTGCGGGCATAGTCGCGCACCACGTGGAAGGCCCAGAACAGGTAGGCCGGCCCCGAGACATGGGCGGGCATCTCGCGGTGGAAGCGGGCGAGCAGCCGGCCGACGCGCGCGGGGTCGGCGGCCACGTCGGCCGGGCCCCAGGTGCGGGCCTCGACGAAGCGGGTCACCATCACGCCGGGCCCGGTGTGCTCGACCTCGGGGGCAAAGCCGGCCGCATGGGCGGCGCGCGCGGCCATCGCCTCGCGCGTGCGGGAGACGTGGTGCCAGGGATAGTCCTGCCCGAAGCGCACGACATGGGCGCCGGCGGCGTCGGTCACCTTCCAGATCTCGTTCGAGAGCCCGCCGGTCAGCGGCTCGGCCCGCCAGTCGCCGCGCCAGCAGGGAAGCCGCCCGATCTCCTCAAGCCCCATGCGCCCCCTCCTCCGCAAGACCGAGCCGCGCCCGCGCCCGCGCCGCGGCCGCCTGGATCAGCCGGTCGGCGATGATGGCGATGAAGGCGACGCAGAGCCCGGCGACGAGCCCCGCGCCCGCGTTCGCCTTGGTGAGCGCGATGTAGACCTCCTGCCCGAGGTCGCGCGTGCCGACGAGCGCGGTGATGACCAGCATCGAGAGCGCGAACATGATCGTCTGGTTGAGCCCGAGCAGGATCTCGGGCAGCGCGAGCCTGAGCCGGATGCGCCGCAGGATCTGCCCGCGCGTGCAGCCCATGGCGCGGCCCGCCTCGATCAGCCGCGGATCCACGCCCCGGAGCCCGAGCACCGTGTAGCGGATCGCCGGGACGACCGCATAGGCGACGACCGCGAGCATCGCCGTGAAGTCGCCCACCCGGAACAGCATGACCGCGGGCATCAGGTAGACGAAGGAGGGCAGCGTCTGGAGCGTGTCGATCACCGCACGCACCGGCGGCCAGAGCCAGTCGCGCCCGGCCGCGAGGATGCCGACGGGCACGCCGATCAGCATGGCGAAGGCGACCGACACGCCGCAGAGGTAGACCGTGGTCATCGCCTGTTCCCACAGGCCGGTGAGCGCGATCAGCACGGTCAGCGCGCCGGCCAGCGCCGCCAGCCGCCAGCCGCCGAGCCGCCAGCCGGCGAAGGCCAGCAGCGCCGCGACCCCGGCCCAGGGCAGGCCGAGCAGGAGCCGCTTCACCGGCAGCATGACGTTGACGAGCAGGGTCGTCTTGATCGCCTCGAGCCTGTCGAAGTAGGTGACGTTGATCTCGCGCATCACCCGCGACCAGAAGTCGCCGGTCGAGAGCCGCCAGGCCTGCGGGTAGCTCTGCGCCCAGGGCCAGAGCTGAGCCGCGACGACCGCGGCGGCGAGGATCGCCAGCGCCGCGACCAGGTAGGGGTGGCGCGCCGGCCAGGGCGCGGCGCGCGGCGCCTCGGGGCGCAGCCCGGCCCAGGCCTGGCTGACCCGGTCCATCGCCACCGCGAGGGCGACGATGGCGAGACCGGCCTCGAGCCCGGCGCCGAAGTCGAGCCGGCGCAGCGCCTGGAGCACGTCGAAGCCGAGGCCGCCCGCGCCGATCATCGAGGCGATGATCACCATGTTGAGCGAGAGCATGATGACCTGGTTGGCGCCGAGCATCAGCGCGTCCTTCGCCGCCGGCACCATCACCCGCCAGGTCATCTGCGCCCGCGTGCAGCCCACCATGCGGCCGAGGTCCACGATCTCGCCCGGCACGCGGGCGAGCGCCAGCAGGGTGATGCGGATCATCGGCGGCATGGCGTAGATCAGCGTTGCCACGATGGCGGAGACCGGGCCGAAGCCGAAGAGGATCAGCACCGGCACGAGGTAGGCGAAGACCGGGATCGTCTGCATCAGGTCGAGCACCGGCGTGAGCGCGCGGGCGAGCCAGGGCCGGCGGTGGGCGAGGATGCCGAGGCCGAGCCCCCCAGCAATGCCGAGGGGGACGGCGATGACGATCGAGGCGAGCGTGAGCATGGCGCTCTCCCACCGGCCGAAGAGCGCGATGAAGAGGAACGAGGCCGCCGCGAGCAGGGCGAGCGGCCAGCCCCCGGCGCGGTGGCCCAGAAGCCCCGCGAGCGCGACGACCGCCGTCCAGGGCAGCGGCGGGATCCCGGCCGCGGGCCAGCCCTCCACCAGGACCGCGCGCACCAGCGCGTAGGGCGCCCCGAGAAGCGCCGAGAGGAAGCGCGTGAACTCGGCGAAGGTGAAGAGCCCGAGGCTCGCGTCGTCGAGCAGCCAGCGGACGAAGCCGCCGATCCAGTCGGCGAAGGGCACCTGCCAGCCGCGCGGCAGGGCAAAGGCCCAGGGCGCGAGGTCCTGCCCCCAGGCGAGGAACAGGGCGAAGAGCGCCGCGGCGGCAAGCCAGGCGAGCCCGCGCGGGCGGGCGCCCGCGGCCGGAAGCGCGGCGTCAGACATGCCGCCCCCGCACTGGCCTTCCGGTCGGGGCGTCGCGCCGCATCGGCTCAGCCCCCCAGCATGAGATCGACCACCGCGCGACGGTCGAGATGGCCGACGAGCCGGCCCGCGGCGTCGGTGACGCCCACCACCTCGGCGCCCTCGAGGAAGGCCGGCGCGGCCTCGGCCACGGTGGCGGTTGCGGGCAGGCTGCGCGCCGGGGCGGGCCCCTCGGGCGGGCGCATCACCGAGCCGAGGCGCACGACCTTCGCGCGCGGCACGGCGCGGGTGAACTCGGCCACGTAGGGCGTGGCGGGCAAGAGCACGATCTGCTCGGGCGTGCCCGACTGCTCCACCGCGCCGTCCTTCATGATGGCGATGCGGTCGGCGAGGCGGATCGCCTCGTCGAAGTCGTGGGTGATGAAGACGATGGTCTTGTGCAGCATCCGCTGGAGCCGCAGGAACTCGTCCTGCATCTCGCGCCGGATCAGCGGGTCGAGCGCCGAGAACGGCTCGTCGAGGAACCACAGCTCGGGCTCGGCGGCGAGCGAGCGGGCGATGCCGACGCGCTGCTGCTGGCCGCCGGAGAGCTGGCGCGGGAAGGCGCCCTCGCGCCCCGCGAGACCGACGAGCGCGATCATCCGCCGCGCGCGCTCCTCGCGCTCGGCGCGGCCCATGCCCTGGATCTCGAGCGGGAAGGCCACGTTCTCGAGCACGCTCAGGTGCGGCAGGAGCGCGAAGTGCTGGAACACCATGCCCATCTTGTGCCGGCGGATCCGGGTCATCTCGGCCTCGCTGGCCGAGAGCAGGTCGCGCCCCTCGAACAGGATCTCGCCCGCGGTGGGCTCGATGAGCCGCGCCAGGCAGCGCACGAGCGTGGACTTGCCCGAGCCCGAGAGGCCCATGATGACGAAGATCTCGCCCGCCCGCACCTCGAGGTTCACGCCGCGGACGGCGGCGACGAGCCCCGCCGCCGCGATCGCCTCGGGCGCGGGCGCCGGCCCGTTCGCGGCGAGCCACGCCCCGGCCCGCGGCCCGAACAGCTTCCAGACGTTGCGGCAGACCAGTCGGGCCGGCCCGCCGGTGGCGCCCTCCATCGCCGACGCGCCGGCCGCTACTGACCGATCCAGCCCTTCCACGTCGCCTCGTTCGCGGCCATCCAGTCGGCGACGACCTGTTCGACGGTCGCGCCCTCGAGATCGACCCGGGTGATCATCGCGCCCATGTCGGCGTTGGAGATGGTGAAGGCCTTCACCGCCGCGGCGGCGCGGGGCCATTTCTCCTCGAGCCCCGCCCAGGCGACCTTCCAGATCGGCCCGGTCGGCTTGCCGCAGTCGTAGGCCATGTCGGGGTTGATGCCCCAGGCGGGGTCGCTGTAGCACTCGGGCGTGTAGGGCGGGAAGCGGATCCATTCGCCCTCGTACTTCGCCGGCGCCCAGTGCGGCGCATAGACCCAGAGCAGGATCGGCGCCTGGCGCTGGATGGCGCTTTCCAGCTCGGCGAAGAGCGCGGCATCGGTGCCGGCGTGGATCACCTCGAAGGGCAGGCCGAGCGCCTCGACCCGCTCGTCGTCGAAGCCGCCCCAGGTGACCGGCCCGCCGAGGTAGCGGCCCTTCGGTGCGGTCTCGGGGGTGGAGAAGGCCTCGGCGCAGGCGGGGTCCTTCAGCGCCTCCCAGTCGGGCAGGCCGGGGCAGCGCTCGGCCATGTAGGCGGGATACCACCACTCCTCGATCGCCTCCATGCCCGTCGGCCCGAGGTTCACGACCTTGCCGGTGGCGAGCGCGGCATCCATCGCCTCGCGGCCGGTGGTCTCCCAGATCTCCATGGCGACGTGGAGGTCGCCGGTCTCGAGCCCGGCGAACTGGGCGAGGTAGTCGGCCTGCACGTATTCGACGTTGTTGCCCGCGGCCTTCAGCACCTCGCCCATCAGCGTCGTGGTGATGAGCTGGCCGGTCCAGTCGTGCAGCGTGAGCCGGATCGGGTCGGCGGAGTCCTCGGCCGCGGCGGGCAGGGCGAGGCCGAGCGCGACGGCCGCGGCGCCGAGGCAGAGATGCGTGCGAGCGGTGACTTTCATGGCGGACCCCCGGTTCTGGCGGCCTCCGGCGGCCGCGCCCGGGAAAGTAACGGGCAGGCGCAGATTCGTGTCAATTGAAACCTGTGGGATTTTGTGGTTTTCCTGCCCGTATCTGACCGGATTTGCCGCCGGCCCGGACGAGCAGGCCCGGACGAGGACGTGCCATGCAGGCCGAGCGCCACGCCGCCATCGTGCGGATCCTGGAGGAGACCGGAACGGCCAGCATCGCGACGCTGGCCGGCCGGCTCGGCGTCTCGGCCGAGACGGTGCGGCGCGACCTGCGGGCGCTGGCCGAGGCGGGCGAGGTGCGCCGCAGCCACGGCGGGGCGAGCCTTGCGGCCGGGCTGGGCGAGGCGCCCTTCCGCCGCCGGATGCGCGAGAACGCGGCCGCCAAGCAGGCGATCGCCGCCGCCCTGGCCGCGACGATCGGCAACGGCGCCACGCTGATGCTCGACACCGGCACGACGACGAGCTTCCTCGCCCGGGCGCTGGCGGGCCATGCGCGGCTGACGGTGATCACCAACTCGACCGACGCGGCGCGCATCCTCGCACCGGGGCCGGGCAACCGGATCCTGGTGCCCGGCGGCCAGTTCCGCGCGGATTCCGGCGCGATCCTGGGCGAGGAGGCGGTGGCCTTCATCGCGCGCCATTCGGCCGAGGTCGCGGTGATCTCGGCCGGCGCGGTGGCCGGCGGCGAGGTGATGGACTTCGACCCCGCCGAGGCGGCGCTGGCGGCGGCGATGCTCGCCCGTGCGCCGCGCCGGGTGCTGGCGACGGACGCCAGCAAGTTCGGCCGGCGCGGGCTGGTGACGGTGTGCCGGCTGCGGGAGCTGACCGAGATCGTCACCGACGCGCCGCCGCCGCGCGAGGTGCTGCGCAACGCCGGCGCCGGCGGCGTGCGGGTGACGCTGGCGCGCCGCTGAGGCGGGTCAGCCGAGGTCGGCGAAGGGGTTCTGGGGAATGGTCCGCGGCGGCACCAGCTCGGGCGGCACGGCGATGACCTCGCTGCCGCGCGCGTCGCGGTCGAGCAGCCGGAACGCCTCGCCGATCAGCCCGGCGGCATCCTGGCGGATCATGTGCACCGGGAACTGGAGGAAGGCGGCGAAGGGGTCGTAGTCGTAGCAGCCGACGACCCGGCCCGCGAAGGCCTCGGGCGGCAGCGTGACGAGGTGTTCGAGCACGCCCGCGAAGACCATGATCGAGTTGACGAAGAGCGCATCGGGCAGCCCGCCCAGCCGGTCGCAGAGCGCGGCGATCTCGGCGCGCGCGCGCGCCGGCGTGTAGCCGCAGGCGATGATCCGGCCCGCGCTGTCGCAGCCCCGCCGCGCGGTCTCGGCGCGGAAGCCCGCGATCCGTTCGGCGGTGGCGTGGTCGCCCGGCCGGCCGCCGAGGAACCAGGGGCTGCCGCCGGGGCGCATCGCGTCCATCAGGGCGGCGGTCAGCCGCTCGGCCCCGCCACGGTTGTCCGAGACGACCGAGGGCGCCCCGATTCCGGGCAGGTCGACGAAGACATGCGCCGCCCGCGCCTCGGCGCAGAGCCGGTGGCTGCCGGCGGGGTCGCAGGTGCCGGCGATGACCAGCGCATCGACGGCATGGGCGAGCAGGGTTCCGACCGCGCGCCGCTCCTCCTCGGGGTCGCGCCGGGTGGAGACGACGACCGGGCTGAGCCCGCGCGCGCGGGCTTCGGCCTCGAAGGCCTGCGACAGGCCCGCGAAGAAGCGGTTGTCGTGCAAGGGCAGCACCAGCCCCGCGAGCCCCGACCGCCCGTGCCGCAGCCCGCGCGCCTGGAGGTTCGCCCGGTAGCCCTGGGCCAGCGCGATCCGCCGCACCCGCTCGGCCGTCTCGGCGCTGATCCGGCGGCCCTGCCAGGTGTCGTTCAGCACCGCGCTGACGGTCGAGGGCGAGGCCTCGGCCAGCCGGGCGATGTCCTTGATCGTGGTCTTGTCGCGCAAGCGGATGGTTCCCCGCGGCCCTCGCCCTGCCCCGCGCCGGGAACGGATTCCGCTTGACGCGAGGTCGGCCTTAGGATGACACTTGCTCAAACGTTTGTGCAAACGCTTTTTCGGCGATTCTCCAGCCTCGCGGGGGCACGGGAGGGCGCCGGATCGGCAGCGACGGAAGCCGGGCAGAGCCGGCGTAACTGGGAGGAAGCCATGAGACTACGCATGACCGCCATGCTGGCGGGTGTCGCGCTTGCCGCGCTGGGCGCGGTTGCCGCGCTGGCGCAGGACAAGCCCACGATGGGTGTCGTGGTGAAGATCGGCGGGATCCCGTGGTTCAACGCCATGGAGACCGGGATCAAGGAGCGCGGCGCCGAGCTCGGCGTCGATGCCGAGATGATCGGCCCGACGAGCGCCGACCCCGCGCTCCAGGTGCGCGCGATCGAGGACCTGATCGCCCGCGGCGTGGACGTCATCGGCGTGGTGCCCAACGACGAGGCGGCGCTCGAGCCCGTGCTGCAGAAGGCGATGGAGGCCGGGATCAAGGTCGTCAGCCACGAGGGCCCCGGCCTGCAGAACGTGAACTGGAACTTCGAGATGGCCTCGGCCACCGGCTTCGGCGAGACCCATGCCGAGCTGCTGGCGCAGAAGATGGGCGGAGAGGGCGAGTATGCCGTCTTCGTCGGCTCGCTCACCGTGCCGCTGCACAACGCCTGGGCCGATGCGGCGATCGCCTACCTGGCCGAGAAGTATCCGAACATGAAGCTGATCGGCGAGCGCTACGGCGTGGCCGAGAACGTCGATGACAGCCGCACGACGGCGCTCGACCTGATGGCGGCGAACCCCAACCTCAAGGGCTTCCTCGCCTTCGGCAGCCAGGGACCGATCGGCGCGGGCCGCGCGGTGGAGGAGCGCCGCGCCGTGGGCAGCGTGCATGTCATCGGGCCGTTCTCGCCCGGCCAGGGGCGCGACCTGATCAAGTCGGGCGCGATCTCGGGCGGGTTCATGTGGAACCCCGCCGAGGCCGGCCGCGTCTTCGTGGAGATCGGCAAGATGCTGGTCGATGGCGTGGAGATCAAGGAGGGCACCGAGATCCGGGGCCTCGGCGTGGTCTCGCCCGATGTCGAGGGCAAGGACATCATCACCAACAACCTGATCCCGATCAACGCGGATACCGTGGACGAACTGGCCGGCATGGGGCTCTGATCTCCCCACCCCACCGGACTGACCTGCGGGCGCCCGCTGCGGCGCCCGCCCTTTCCTCCCGATTCCCCCGGACCGGCCCGACCCGATGACCGACCCAGCGCCGCCCCCGGCCATCGCGCTCTCCCGCGTCTCGAAGACGTTCGGCGGCGTCAGGGCGCTCGACGACGTGGCCTTCGAGGTCCGTCAGGGCGAGGTGCACTGCCTTGCCGGCGAGAACGGCTGCGGCAAGTCCACCCTCATCAAGATCATCACCGGCGTCTACACCCCTGAGCCCGGCGCCGAGATCCGCTATTTCGGCGAGCGGATGGAGGCGGTGACCCCCGAGGCCGCCCGCCGCGCCGGGATCGCGGTGATCTGGCAGGACCTCGCGCTGTTCCCCGAGATGTCGGTAGCCGAGAACATCGCCTTCGAGACGCTGCTCGGGCCCCGGCCGCGTCTGGTGCGGCACGCGCGGCTGAGGTCGGTCGCCGAGGCCGCCCTGGCCGAGCTGGGCGTGCGCCTCGACCTCGACGCGCGGCTGCGGACGCTGCCCATCGCCGAGCGCCAGATCGTCGCCATCGCCCGCGCGCTGACCCACGAGGCGCGGGTTCTGTTCATGGACGAGCCCACGTCCTCGCTGACCCAGGCCGAGACCGACCGGCTGCTGGCGATCGTGCGCCGGCTCGCGTCACGCGGCGTGGCGGTGGTGTTCGTCAGCCACCGCCTGGCCGAGGGGCTCGACGTGGCCGAGCGCGTCACCGTGCTGCGCGACGGCCGCCTCGTCGGCGTCCATCCGACGGCCGGGATGACCCAGTCGCGCCTGACCGAGCTGATGACCGGCAAGACCTTCGACGCCGCGGTCACCGCCCGCGACCTGCCCGGCGCCCCGGTCGTGCTGGAGGTGCGGGGCCTCACCCGCCCCGGCGAGTTCGAGGATGTCTCGCTGACGGTGCGCGCAGGCGAGGTGGTCGGGCTGACCGGGCTGATCGGCGCGGGCCGGACCGAGCTCTGCCACGCGCTCTTCGGCATGACGCGGCCGGCGGCCGGCAGCATCCGGCTGCTCGGGCGCGAGGTCCGCTTCCGCTCCAACCGCGACGCGGTGGCCGCCGGGATCGCCTATGTCCCCGAGGACCGCCTGTCGCTCGGCCTGATCCAGCCGCAGTCGATCGCCGACAACACGGTGATCACCGTGCTGCCGCGCATCAGCGGGCCCTCGGGCCTGATCTCGCCCGCGCTGAAGGACCGGCTCGTGGCGCACTGGATCGCGGAACTGGCGATCAAGATCGGCACGCCGGCCGATGCGGTCTCGACGCTTTCGGGCGGCAACCAGCAGCGCGTGGTGCTGGCCAAGTGGCTCGCCACCGAGCCGAAGCTTCTGATCCTCGACAGTCCGACGGTGGGCGTGGACGTGGGCGCGCGGGCGGGCATCTTCCGCATCGTGCGGGGGCTCGCCGACCGGGGCCTCGCCATCCTGATGGTCTCGGACGAGGTGCCCGAGGTCTACTTCAACGCCGACCGGGTGCTGCACATGGCGGGGGGCCGGATCGTGCGGGAATACGACCCGCGCGCGATCGCGCTCCCGGTGCTGGAGGAGGCGGTCTATGGCTAGGCTGCTGCGCGAGAACCCGACCGAGGCATGGCTCGTCGTCGTGCTGGTCGTGATGTCGGCGGGGCTCGCCGTGGCCTCGCCCAGCTTCCTGACGCTGGTCAACCTGACCTCGCTGCTCAACAACTCGGCGGTCAACGTGATCTGGGCGGTGGGGCTTCTCGTCGTGCTGGTCGCGGGCGGGATCGACATCTCCTTCGCGGTGGCGGCCTCGGTCGTGCAGTATCTCATCGCCGTGACCTTCGGCGCCTCGGGCGGCGACTGGCTGACCGGCTTCGCGCTGGCGGTGGCCTTCGGCGCCGGCCTCGGCTTCATCAACGCCGGGCTGATCCACCATTTCCGCATCATCTCGATCGTCGTCACCATCGCCACGTTCAACGTCTTCTTCGGGCTGCTGATGTATTTCACCGCCGGGCGGGGCATCTATGCGCTGCCCGCGTGGTGGACCGACCGGATCCTCATCTTCGAGCGGCAGGCGGCCGACGGCACCTGGGCCGAGCTGACGCTGCCGGTGGCCGTCATGGCGGGCTGCGTGCTCGCCACCTGGCTGCTCTTGGCGCGGACCACGACGGGCCGCCAGCTCTACGCCTTCGGCGACAACCCGGAAGCCGCGCGGCGGCTCGGCATCAGCCCGGCGCGGATGCAGTTCCTGGCCTTCGGCTGGTGCGGGGCGATGGCCGGCATCGCCGGGCTGATGCAGGTGAACGTCGCGCGCGAGGTGGTGCCGAACGCGCTCTACGGGCGCGAGCTCTTCGTGCTCGCCGCGGTGGTGCTGGGCGGCGCGCGGCTCGGCGGGGGGCGCGGGACGGTGCTCGGCTGCGTGCTCGGCGTCATGCTCGTGGCGGTGGCGCAGAACGGGCTCAACCTGCTCGGCGTCTCGCCCTACGCCTTCCGCATGGTGGTGGGGGCGATCATCCTCGTGGCGATCTCGACCTCGGGGATCAGCCTCGCCCGGCGGCGGAGGATGGCGGCATGATCGCCCGCATCGCCCGTGCGCTCGGCCCCGAGGTGCCGGCACTCCTCGGCTTCCTCGCGCTCGTGATCGCGGTCTTCGGCCTGGTCTCGCCGCGCTTCCTCACCGCGGGCAACTTCGCCTCGATCGCCTTCCAGCTGCCCGAACTGGGGCTTCTGACGCTCGCCATGATGATCCCGATCGTCTCGGGCGGGCTGAACCTCGCCATCATCTACACCGCCAACATGGCCGGGCTGACGCTGGCCTGGGTGCTCCAGGCCCACGGCGGGCCCGAGGCGCCCGCCTGGGCCTTCGCGCTCGGCACGATGGCGGCGCTTGCGGTCGGCGCCGCCGCGGGCGGGCTCAGCGGCGCGGTGATCGCCTTCACCGGCGCGCACCCGATCCTGGTGACGCTTGCCATGATGATCTTCCTGCGCGGCCTCGGCGAATACCTCACCCGCGGCGGCGACATCTCGGGCTTTCCGCCGTTCCTCGCCGCGATCGGGCACGGCACGGCCTTCGGCCTGCCCGTGCCGCTTCTGATCTTCGGGCTGGCGGCCTTCGCCTGGCACCTGATGCTGGGCCGGATGCGGCATGGCTTCTCGGTCTACATGATCGGGTCGAACCCGGCGGCCGCGCGCTATTCGGGCCTGAACGTGCGGCGCACGCTGGTGCTGCTCTACACGCTCTCGGGCCTGATGTGCGCGATCGCCGGCATCCTGATGCTGACGCGGTTCAACTCGGTCCGTGTGGGCCACGGCGAGGCGCTGCTGCTCGTCACCGTGCTGGCCTGCTTCCTCGGCGGGGTCGATCCCTTCGGCGGCTTCGGGCGCGTGCTGCCGGTGGTGATCGCGCTCTTCATCCTCCAGGCGCTGTCCTCGGGGCTCAACCTCCTCGGCGCCAACCAGCACCTCGCCACCGCCGTCTGGGGCCTGTTCCTGATCGGCGTCATGGTGCTGCGCCATCTCTTCGGCCGCTGGCCGTTCCGACGACGAAAGGGAAACTGACATGCAGGGCTTCGGCGTTCACACCAGCATGTGGACCATGCACTGGGACCGGGCGGGGGCGGAGCGGACGATCCCCGCGGCCGCCGCCTACGGGATGGATTTCATCGAGATCGCGCTGCTCGACACCTCGATCGTCGATGCGGCCCATACCCGGGCGCTGCTCGAGAAGCACGGGATGCGGGCGATCTGCTCGCTGGGGCTGCCGAAGGAGAACTGGGCCTCGGTCAACCCCGACGGCGCGACGGCGCATCTGATCCGCGCCATGGACAAGGCCGCCGAGATGGGCGCCGAGGCGCTTTCCGGCGTGACCTACGGCGGCATCGGCGAGCGCACCGGCGTGCCGCCGACCGAGGCGGAATACGACAACATCGCCCGCGCGCTCGCCGCGGCCGCGAAGCATGCGCGCAAGCTCGGCATCGCCTTCGGGATCGAGCCGGTGAACCGCTACGAGAACCACCTGATCAACACCGGCTGGCAGGCGAAGCGGATGATCGAGAAGGTCGGCGCCGACAACATCTTCATCCATCTCGACACCTACCACATGAACATCGAGGAGAAGGGCGCCGCGAACGGCATCCTCGATGCGCGCGAGCACCTGCGCTACATCCACCTTTCGGAGTCCGACCGCGGCACGCCCGGCGAGGGCACCGTGGACTGGGACGAGGTCTTCGCCGCGCTGGCCGCGATCGGCTTCAGGGGCGGGCTTGCCATGGAGAGCTTCATCAACATGCCGCCCCAGGTGGCCTGGGGGCTTGCCGTCTGGCGCCCGGTGGCCGAAAGCTTCGAGGAGGTGATGGGCAGGGGGCTGCCCTTCCTGCGCAACAAGGCGAAGCAGTACCGGCTGATATGACCGAGCGCACCGACCCGGAGACGCTGGCGCGGCACCTGCTGGCGCGCGACCCCGGCCGGCGGGTGATCTGCGCCATCGCCGGCGCGCCGGCCTCGGGCAAGTCCACCCTCGCCGAACGGCTGGTCGCGCGGCTGAACGAGCTGGAGCCGGGCTCGGCGGCGCTCCTGCCGATGGACGGCTTCCACTACGACGACCTCCACCTCGTCCCCGCGGGCCTGCGCCCGCGCAAGGGCGCCCCCGAGACCTTCGACGTGGGCGGCCTGCGCCACATGCTGCTGCGGCTGCGCGCCAACGAGGAGGAGGCGGTGGCGGTGCCGGTCTTCGACCGGGCGATCGAGATCGCGCGGGCCGGGGCGCGGCTGATCCCGCGCTCGGCCCGGGTGATCGTGGCCGAGGGGAACTACCTGCTGCTCGACCGCCCGCCCTGGGACGCGCTGCGCCCGCTCTTCGACCTCACCGTGATGATCGAGGTGCCCGAGGACGAGCTGCGCCGCCGGCTGCGCGCGCGCTGGGAGGGCTACGGGCTGAGCGAGGCGGAGATCGCCTGGAAGCTCGACGGCAACGACCTGCCGAACGGCCGCCTCGTGATGGCCGAAAGCGCCGCGGCCGACTTCGCGATCGGGGGCTGAGCCCGTGGCGGTCGCGGTGCTCGACGTCGGCAAGACGAACGTCAAGCTCGCGCTCGTGGATGCCGACGGCCATGTGACGGCCGCGCTGTCGCACCCCAACGCGGTGCTGCCGGGCCCGCCCTGGCGGCACCACGACCTGGCCGGAACCGCCCGCTGGCTGGTCGGGGCGCTCGGCGCGCTGGGACGCGACCACCCCATCGAGGCGCTGGTGCCCGTCGGGCACGGGTCGGGCGGCGTGCTGGTGGTGGCGGACCCCGAGGGCGGGGACGGGACCGGCGCGGCGCTGCCCATGATCGACTACGAGGAGCCCTGCCCGCCCGCGCTCGATGCGGCCTACCGCGCCCGCGCCGGCAGCTTCGCCGACCGCGGCAGCGCGGTGATGATGGCCTCGACCCATGCCGCCCGGCAGCTCTTCCGGATGCAGGCCGAGGCACCGCGGGCGGTCGCGGGCGCGCGCTGGTTCCTGAACGTGGCGCAGTACTGGGGCTGGTGGCTGACCGGGCAGGCGGCAAGCGAGGTGACGGCGATGGGCGCGCAGTCGCACCTCTGGAACGTGCCCGCGCGCCGCTGGGCGCCGATCGTCGCGGCCGAGGGATGGGAGCGGCTGATGCCGCCCTTCCGCCGCGCCGACGCGCCGCTCGGCACGCTGCGCCCGGCCCTCGCCGGGGCGACCGGCCTGCCGGGCCTGACCGTGCTCACCGGCGCGCATGACTCGAGCGCCAACTTCCACCTCTGGCGCGCGGCGGGCCTCGGCGACGTCACCCTGATCTCGACCGGGACCTGGATCGTCGCGCTCTCGGCCGGGGCGGACCCCGGCCGGCTCGACGAGGCGCGCGGCATGACGATCAACGCCGACATCGAGGGGCGGCCCGTCGGCGGCGCGCTGGCCATGGGGGGCCGCGAGTTCTCGGCCATCGCCGGGCCGGACTGGCGCGGCGCGGCCGCCGACGCCGAGGCGATCCGCCGGCTCGTCGCGCGCGGCACCATGGCGCGGCCGAGCTTCGGGGCAAACGACGGGCAGTTCCCGGGCAGCGCGGGCCGGGGCGAGATCCTCGGCCCGCCGCCCGAGGGTCAGGCGGAGCGCACCGCGCTTGCCGTGCTGCACGCCGCGCTGCTGACGCTTGCCTGCGGCGAGGCCCTCGGCGGCGGCGCACGCTGGATCCTCGACGGCACGTTCCTGAAGGAGAGGCTGTTCGCGCCCCTCGTCGCGGCGCTGCGCCCCGGCCTGCCGACCGAGGTCTCGGCCGAGCCCGAGGGCGTGGCCGCCGGCGCGGCGCTGCTCGCCCGACCCGCCGCGCGCCCGCCCGCGCTTTCCCCCGCCCGGCCGCTCGAGGTGCCGGGTCTTGCAGACTACGCCCGCCGCTGGCGCGCGCTTGCCGAAGGAGCCGAAGCATGACCGAGGACGCGCTGCGCCGCGCGATGGTGGAGACCTGCCGCAGGATGAATGCCTCGGGCATCAACCAGGGCACGGCGGGCAACCTCTCGGCGCGCCTGGGGGACCATTTCCTGATCACCCCCTCGTCGCTGCCCTACGACACGATGGAACCCGCCGACATCGTCGAGATGGGCTTCGACGGCACCTATGTCGGGCGCCGCCCCTCGTCGGAATGGCGCTTCCACCGCGACATCCTGAAGGCGCGGGCCGACGTGAACGTGGTGCTGCACTGCCATTCGGTCTATGCCACCACGCTCGCCTGCCACCACCGGACGATCCCGGCCTTCCACTACATGGTGGGCGTGGCGGGCGGCACGACGATCCGCTGCGCGGAGTATGCCACCTTCGGCACCCAGGCGCTTTCGGATGCCGCGCTGCGCGCGCTCGAGGGGCGGATGGCCTGCCTGCTCGGCCAGCACGGGCAGATCGCGCTCGGCCGCACGCTGGAGGAGGCGCTGTGGATGGCCACCGAGGTCGAGACGCTCTCGCGGCTCTACGTGCAGGCGCTGGCGATCGGCGAGCCGCCCGTGCTGCCCGACGAGGAGATGGAGCGCGTGATCGCGCAGATGAAGCGGATGAGCTACGGCCTCGGCCCCGAGCCCGAGGGCGCGAACGACGTCGCGCGCCCGCGCGAGGTGGCCCGGTAGGCCGCCCGCCCGCCCGGGAGGTCGCACACCGCGCCGGTGGGGAACGGGTTCTCGCGCGTGCCGGGCCGGGCGATCCTGCTCGCCGCCCCGTCCGGGTCAGGAAGCGGGCCGCGCGGGGTCCTCGCGGGCATGCGGCCGATGCGGCTGCGGCCCGTCGGGGCGAGGATCCGGCTGCGGGCGACCGCCGGGGTCGCGCGCGTCGCGGCAATGCCGCGGGCGGCGAACCCCGTGCCGCGCGTCCTGGCGGGCGCGATCACCCCAGCCCCGGCGGCGGAAGGGGCGCCGGCGTCGGCCTGCCCCCTACCGGCGAGCGGGGCGAACCCGACCGACCGGCCGTCGCCGTCCGCGGCCATCGCGGGCAGGACGGCGCGGCAGGCGGGGAACACCCCCCGTCCCGGTGCCCCGCCACGACGCGGTGCCATCCCGCCACCGGGCAGTCGGTGACCGGCGCGGTGCTGCCGGCGATCCCCGGCCGGGCGGCGCCTCAGCCGGGCGCGACGGCGGCCTCGCGTGCGAGCGCGGCGGCGATCAGCGCCGGCACCCCGGGATGCTCGCCGATCGGGGGCAGGAGCGGGCCGGCGAAGCCCGCCTCGGCCAGCGCCTCGGGGATGTCGCCCACGACATGCCCGGCGCGGAGCGCGAAGAACGGCAGGCAGAGCGCGGGGCCGAGGCCGCGCGCCGCCGCGGCGAGGAAGGGCGGCTCCTCGATCAGGCCGACGGTCACGGCGCGGAAGGGCGTCAGCCGCCTCAGCGCCGCCGCCATCGCATACACGGTATCCTTCGAGCTGGCCGAGACCTGGCTGCCGTGCGCGGCAAGCAGCAGCGTCGCCCCGGCGGGGTCGATCCCCGCCTCGGCGGCAGCGGCGAGCGCGGCGCCCGCCATCAGCGCGGGCAGCGCGGGGTCGGTGCCGAAGGGCGCGGTCTGGCGCGCCTTCGCGCCGGTCTGCCGGAGGCGGGCGGGAAGCGCGCGGCCGGTGAAGTAGCCCTCGGCCATGAAGAAGGGGTAGACGAGCGGCGCGGCGAGCCCGGCCAGCGCCGCCTCGAGCGCGCCCGGCTGCGCCAGCGTCGCCCCGCGCAGGGTGGCGCCGGGCAGGTGCGCCGCCACCCGCGCCGCGAGCGCCTGCAGCGCCGCCTCCTGCGGCTCGGGGTCGCCCGGCTGGCCGTGGGCGACGATCACCGCCTCGAGCACGGTCGCGGCGGGCGGGCTGTCTGCGGCGGCGGCGGTGGGGGTCATGCGGCCTCCTGTCTGGCAGCGCAGGGCGGCAGGGTAGCGCCCGCCCCCTTGCGGTTCCAGCCCGGCGCGGCCCTCAGCGGTCGCGCAGCCGCTCGGCGAGGATGCGCCCGTCCGGCCCGATCCGGCCGCGCAGCTCGGCGGCGCTGCCGACCGAGGGGCGGTCGTCGATCCGCGTCGCGGGCGTGATCTCGAAGGCCGCGCCGTCGATCTCGCTTGCCCCCGTCATCACGCCGCGGATGCGCAGCCGCGCCCCGACCGGCACCGGCGCGGGCACGCCCCCGGCCGAGAGCGCGCCGCCGTCGATCCAGGCGCGCAGCAGCGCGATCTCCGCCCCGGTCAGCCAGGGCGGGCCGTCGAAGGGCATCCGCGGCTCGGCCAGCCCCTCGACGCGCCGGATCACCTCGGAGGCCTGCGCATTGCCCGGCAGCACGGCCAGCCGGTCGCCGCCGGCCAGCACGGATGCGTAGCTGTCGAGCCTCAGCCCCTCGGGCGGCGCCTCCATCTTCGAGTTCTCCGAGTGGCATTCGATGCAGTGCCGCCCGAAGATCGCGGCGACCTCGTCGTAGGTCACCCGGCCGTCGGCCATGGGATCGGCCGGTGCGGACGGCGGCGCGGCGGCCGCGGCCGCGCCGCCCGGGGGACCGGGGGCGCCCGCGGCGATCCAGGCCTCGACGGCGGCGATCTGCGCGGGCTCGAGGAACGGCGGGCCGTCGAGCGGCATCCGCGGCTCGGCCGCGCCGGTCAGCCGCGCGATCAGCGCGCTTTCGGCCGGCGCCCCCGGCACGACGACGGGGCCGTTCTCCGACCCTGCCATGAGCCCCGCGTGGCTCTCGAGCACGAGCCCGAGCGGCGCGGCATCGCCGGAATGGCAGAAGACGCACCGCTCCTGCAGGATCGCCTGCACCTCGGCCCAGGTCCCGGCCGGGGCGGGCAGCGGCAGCGCCAGCGCCGCGAGCGCGGCGGCAGTGCAGACGGTGGACCGCATCGGCGTCGTCCTCCTCCCTCGGCGCGATGCTGACCGCCCTCGGCCCGTCTGGCAAGCGGGCCTGCGCGGCGCGCCTCAGCCCGCGGCGTTGCGGCGGTTGAAACGCACGGAGGACCAGAGCGCCAGCCCGATGAAGCCGGCGCCGAGCAGCCCCGTCACCAGTTCGGGGATGTGCCAGACCGACTGGGCGAACATGATCACCGAGAGCACCAGGATCGAGTAGAAGGCCCCGTGCTCGAGGTAGCGGAAGTGGGCCAGCGTCTGGCGTTCGACCAGCATGATCGTCATCGAGCGGACGTAGAACGCCCCGATGCCGAGGCCGATGGCGATGAGGAAGAGGTTGCGCGTCAGCGCGAAGGCGCCGATCACGCCGTCGAAGGAGAACGAGGCGTCGAGCACCTCGAGGTAGAGGAAGGCGCCGAAGCCGCCGGCGCGCGCCATGTCGCGCGCGGCCTCGCGGCGGTCGAGCACGTGGCTGACCACCTCGACCGCAAGGAATGTGAGCAGCCCGGCCGCGCCGGCGAAGAGGAAGTCGGCCTGGTGATGCTCGGGCAGGACCCAGGCGAAGCCGAGGAGCACCGCCAGCACCAGCGCGATCTCGAGCCCGCGGATCGAGGCCCATTGCCTGAGCCGGCGCTCGAGCGCGCGGATCCAGTCCACCTCCTTGCCCTCGTCGATGAAGTAGGTCAGGCCCACCATCATCAGGAACGTGCCCCCGAAGGCGGCGATGGAATGGTGCGCGCCGTCGATGATGCGCCCGTATTCCTCGGGGTCGGTCGCGGCGAGGCGCAGCGCCTCGAGCGGCCCGATGTTGGCGGCCACGACCACGATCAGCAGCGGAAAGACGATCCGCATCCCGAAGACGGCGATCAGGATGCCCCAGGTCAGGAAGCGGCGCTGCCATTCGGGGCGCATCCGCTGGAGCTTGTTGGCGTTGACGATCGCGTTGTCGAACGACAGCGAGATCTCGAGCACGGCAAGCACGAGCGCGATCAGGAAGAAGCCGAGCGTGCCGGCCAGCGTGCCGGTGTAGGTCCAGCCGATCCAGGTCGCCAGCACCAGGCCGAGCACCGTGAACCCGAAGGCCCAGCGGAAGTAGCGCAGCGTGTGGGCCATGTCCCGGTGGTCACCGTTTGAGCGGGGCGTCGCAGGCGACATAAGCCGCCCCGGGCGCGACCACAAGGCGCCGCCTGCGCCGGCGCCGCCGCACCGGCGGCCTCCGGCCGCTGCCGGCGGCCGGCTCACAGGCAGGCGGTGATGCCGCCGTCAACGTAGAGGACATGGCCGTTGACGAAGCTCGCCGCGTCCGAGGCGAGGAAGACCGCCGCGCCGGCCAGTTCCTCCACCCTGCCCCAGCGGCCCGCGGGCGTGCGCGCCTCGAGCCAGGCGCAGAAGGCGGGGTCGGCGACCAGCGCGGCGTTCAGCGGCGTGTCGAAGTAGCCCGGCGCGATGGCGTTGCAGTTCAGCCCGTGGCGCGCCCATTCGGTCGCCATCGCGCGCGTCAGCCCGGCGATCGCCGCCTTCGAGGCGGTGTAGGGCGCGATTCCCGGCCGGGCGAGCGCGCTCTGCACGCTGGCGATGTTGATGATCCGGCCGCGTCCGCGGGCGATCATGTGCGGCGCCACGGCGCGGGCGAGGTAGAAGGCGGCGTGGACGTTGGTTCGCATCAGACGGTCGAAGGCTTCGGGCGGGAAGCTCTCGAGCGGGCCGCGGTGCTGCATCCCGGCGTTGTTCACCAGGATGTCGATGGCAAGCCCGCCCGCCTCGAGCGCCGCCACCGCGGCCTCGGCCGCCGCCGCATCGGTGACGTCGAAGGCCCGGGTCGCGACCGCCGCGCCGGCGGCGGAAAGCGCCTCGGCCGCGGCGGCCAGACGGTCCGGGTCGCGGCCGTTGAGCACCACGCGCGCCCCCGCCTCCGCCAGGCCGCGCGCCAGCGCAAGCCCGATGCCCGAGGACGATCCGGTGACGAGCGCGGTGCGCCCCGTGAGGTCGAAGAGCTTCATGCGCCTCCGGCAGCGGGCCAGGTTGACAAGGGCGGCGGCGGGCGGGTTGATGGATGCTACACCGGCGCAAGGGCGGCACAAGGCCTGCCCCGGACCCCGGAGGCCGCCGCCGCGGCCTGGCCCCCGCGCCGCCCCGGTCCGGCATCGACGCCCGGCGTGGAAGGAGGAGCCCCGATGCTGCCGTTCGCGAACCCCGACCCCGGCGCGCTTCTGGTCGGCCGGGTCTGGCGGCCCGGACGGGGGCCCTCGGTCGTCACCCTGCGCGGGGAGGCGGTCGTCGACATCACCAGCCGGGCGGCGCCGACGCTCTCGGCCCTGCTCGAGATCGACGACCTGCCCGCCCGGCTCCCGGCGATGCCGGGCGAGACGCTCTGCACGCTGGCCGAGCTTGCCGCCGCCTCGACCGAGGCCGCCGGGGCGGACGACCTGCGCCTGCTCGCCCCCGCCGATCTCCAGGCGATCAAGGCCGCGGGCGTCACCTTCGCCGAATCGATGGTCGAGCGGGTGATCGAGGAACAGGCGGCGGGCGACCCCGACCGCGCGGCCGACATCCGGCGCAGGGTGGCGGCGGCGATCGGCGGCACGCTCGCGGGGATCGTGCCGGGCTCGGAGCAGGCGGCCGAGGTGAAGCGCGTGCTCCAGGCCGAGGGGCTCTGGTCGCCCTACCTCGAGGTCGGGATCGGGCCCGATGCCGAGGTCTTCACCAAGGCCCAGCCGATGAGCGCGGTGGGCTGGGGCGCGGCGGTCGGCCTGCACCCGGCCTCGCGCTGGAACAACCCCGAGCCCGAGATCGTGCTCGCCGTGACCTCGCGGGGGCGGATCGCGGGCGCGACGCTCGGCAACGACGTGAACCTGCGCGACATCGAGGGCCGCTCGGCGCTGCTGCTCGGCAAGGCGAAGGACAACAACGCCTCGTGCGCGATCGGCCCCTTCATCCGGCTGTTCGGCCCCGGCTACGGCATGGCCGAGGTGGAGACGGCCGAGCTGACGCTGCGGGTCGAGGGCGAGGACGGCTTCGTGCTCGACGGCCGGTCCTCGATGGCGCGGATCAGCCGGCGGCCGGCCGACATCGTGGCCCAGACGATCGGCCGGCACCATCAGTATCCCGACGGGCTCGTGCTGTTCCTCGGCACGCTCTTCGCCCCGGTGCAGGACCGCGCGGCGCCGGGCCAGGGCTTCACCCACAGGCCGGGCGACCGGGTGATGATCCGCGAGCGGCACCTGGGCGAGCTGCGCAACACGGTGCGGCTTTCGACCGAGGCGCCGGAGTGGACCTTCGGCACGGGGGCGCTGATGCGCAACCTCGCCGCGCGGGCGCTGCTCTGAGCCGGGGGCGCGCGGGGGGAGCATGGAGGTCCTGATCCTCGGCGGCGGCGGCTTCCTCGGGCAGAAGCTCGCGCGCCGCCTCGCCCTGCGCGGGGTGCTGCGCGGGCGGCCCGTCGCGCGGCTCGTGCTGGCCGACATCGCCGAGCCCGCCCCGGTCGAGGCCCCCTTCCCGGTCGCCACGGCGCGCTGCGACATCGCCGATCCCGCCTCGCTCGCCGCGGTGTTCGATGCCGCGACCGACGTGGTGTTCCTGCTTGCCGCGGTCGTCTCGGGCCAGGCCGAGGAGGATCTCGACCTCGGCCTGCGCGTCAACCTCATGGGCACGCTCAACGTGCTCGAGCGCGCCCGCGCCCTCGGCACGCGGCCGGTCGTGGTCTTCACCTCGTCGATCGCGGTCTACGGTGGCGAGGTGCCCGACCCGGTCACCGACCACACCTTCCTCAACCCGCAGACCTCCTACGGCACGCAGAAGGCGATGGGCGAGCTCCTGCTCAACGACTATGCGCGCCGGGGCCTCGTGGACGGGCGCGGCTTCCGCCTGCCGACGATCACCGTCCGGCCGGGGCGGCCGAACCGCGCCGCCTCGGGCTTCATGTCGTCGATCTTCCGCGAGCCGCTTTCCGGGCAGGAGGCGGTCTGCCCCGTGGGGCCGGAGTTCGCGCACTACTACCTCTCGCCCCGGCGCTGCGTCGAGAACCTGATCCGCGGCGCCGAGCTTGCCGCCGAGGCGCTGGGCCGCAACCGCTGCATGACGATGCCGGGGCGGACCTGGCGGATCGGCGAGATGATCGCGGCGATGACGCGCGTCGCGGGGCCCGGGCCGGCGCGGCTCATCCGCTGGGAGGAGGACCCCGCCGTGGCCCGCATCGTCGGCGGCTGGCGCTCCGACATCCGCGCCGACCGGGCGCTCGCGCTCGGCCTTTCCGCCGACGAGAGCTTCGAGGACAACATCCGCTTCCACCTCGAGGACGAGGCGCCGCGGGTCTGAGCGGGCCTCTCAGGCGGGTGGCGGGCGGCAGGCACGGGTGGCCTGCACCAGCCCGTGGCCGTAGATCTCGTCGGGGCCGGGCGGGCCGACGTCGCGCGCCGCGCCGGTCAGCGCCGCGGCCACCTGCTCGCGGGTCAGCGCCGGCTCGGCGGCACGCAGCGCGGCGGCGGCGGCGGTGACGAAGGGCGCGGCGAAGGAGGTGCCCGTCTTCGGCCGCGCGCCGCTGACCGAGGCCGCCGTCCAGACCTCGACGCCCGGCGCGGCGAGGTCGACATGCGGCCCGCGGCCCGCGCGGCGGTAGACGGTGCCGCTGCGGTCCACGGCGGTCACGCCGATCACCTCGGGATAGGCGGCCGGAAAGGCCGGCGGCGCTGACGGACCGGCATTGCCCACCGCGGCGACGATCACGATGTCGCGGGCGAGCATCGCCGCGGTCGCGCGTTCGAGCACGCTGTTGTCGGGCCCCGCGAGGCTCATGTTGACCACCCGCACCCCCTGCCCCGCCAGGTAGTCGAGCGCGGCGGCGAGCGAGTAGACATCCGCCCGCTCGTCGCCCCCCGCCCGGTGGAAGGCATCGACCGCGATGACGCGGGTATCGGGCAACAGCCCCGGCGACCGGCTCGCGGGGTCGCCGACCAGCAGGGCCAGGACGGCGGTGCCGTGGACCGCGCGCGAGGGATCGAGCGCCTCCGGGGCGATCCGCCGGACCTCGAGCCGGGCGGTCGAGAAGGTCAGGTGATCGGGATTGATCCCGGTGTCGATGACCCCCACCGCCACATCCTCGGCGCAGGCGGGCGCCGGATCGGGCACCCTGGTCCAGCCGATCAGCTCCAGCGCGGCGCAGTGCGGACCCTCGCAGGCGGGCCCCTCGACGGCCTGCTCGCTGCGGTAGAAGTGGTTGAAGTCGGCGTCGGCACCCGTCGGCAGGGCGCGCACCTCGGCTCGGGCGGCCTCTGTCTCTTATACACATCT
>JANZZL010000058.1 GCA_026419405.1 Paracoccaceae bacterium
GCTCCCGAACCCCCGCCGCCGGCCGCTGCCGCCCCCGCTGCGGCGCCCGCGCCTGCGGCCGCCCCGCCGGCGCAGACGGCCGAGGCCGACCCCGAGGCCGAGGCGGACGGCGAGGTGGAGGTGGCGGCCGTCGCGGCGGCCCCCGCGGGCGGGCCTCGGCTGCCCACCCGCGCCTCGGTGGCCGAGCAGGCGACGGTGGAGAACGCGATCCGCCTCAACCGCGTCAACCTGATCGGGATCTACGGCGGCGCGCGCGACCGCCGGGCGCTCGTCCGGCTGCCCTCGGGGCGCTACGTGAAGGTCCAGGTCGGCGACCGGGTGGACGGCGGCCGCGTCGCGGCGATCTCCGAACGGGAACTCCAGCTCGTCAAGGGCGGCCGCAACATCGTGCTGCGCGTGGGCGAGGGCGGCTGACGGTCTGACCGGCACGGGCGCCGGCCCGCCGACCGACGCCCGCCGGGGCGCGCCCGAGCGCACCCCCCTCCCTGGCCCGGTGTCCGGTCAGGCGGCGTCGGGCTTCAGCACGCCGCGGGCGATCTGGTCGGCCTCGATCGATTCGAACAGCGCCTTGAAGTTGCCCTCGCCGAAGCCCTCGTCACCCTTCCTCTGGATGAACTCGAAGAAGATCGGGCCGATCACGGTCTTCGAGAAGATCTGGAGCAGGATCTTCGTCTCGCCCCCGTCCACGACGCCTTCGCCGTCGATCAGGATGCCGTGCCGCGCCATGCGGTCGAGCGGCTCGGCATGGCCGGGCACGCGGCTGCGGCTCATCTCGTAGTAGGTCGCGGGCGGGGCGGGCATGAAGCGGATGCCGCGTTCGGCGATCGCGTCAACCGCGGCATAGATGTCGTCGGTGCCCACCGCGATGTGCTGGATGCCCTCGCCCCGGTAGCGCCTGAGATACTCCACGATCTGCCCGGTCTCGCCCCGGTCCTCGTTGATCGGGATGCGGATGCGGCCGCAGGGCGAGGTGAGCGCCCGGCTGTAGAGCCCGGTGTAGCGGCCCTCGATGTCGAAGAACCGGATCTGGCGGAAGTTGAACAGCCGCCCGTAGAAGTCGAACCAGCGGTCCATGTTGCCGCGGTGGACGTTGTGGGTCAGGTGGTCGAGGTAGTGGAAGCCCACGCCCCGCGGCTTGGCCGGCGCCAGCCAGTCGAACTCGGCGTCATAGGGGTTGTCGTCGCCGTAGCGGTCGGTGAAGTAGATCAGGCTGCCGCCGATCCCGACGATCGCGGGCAGGTCCATGGTGCGGTCGGCGGCCTCGTAGGGCGTGGCGCCGTTGCGCACGGCATGGTCGAAGGCGTGGCGGGCATCGACCACGCGCCAGGCCATCGAGGGGGCCGAGGGGCCGTGCTCGGCGGCGAAGCGCATCGCGTGGCTGCCGGGCTCGGCGTTCAGCACGTAGCTGATGTCGCCCTGCTGCCAGAGCTCGACCGCCTTCGTCCGGTGCCGCGCGGTCAGCGTGTAGCCCATCCGCCCGAAGAGGTCGCGCAGCACCTGCGGGTCGGGATGGGCGAACTCCACCCATTCGAAGCCGTCGGTGCCGGCGGGGTTCTCGGGGGAGATGCGGGCGCGCGGCGCCCCGTGCGGGAAGGGTCCCATGGCGGTTTCTCCGGTTCACGTCGCACGCCATTCTATGGCATAGTTCATGCGAGGTGCGCGCAATGATCCGCGCGCCATCGATCATCGACGCGTGAAATCCGCAAGAATACGGGAACTCATGCGAGAAGGCCGCACATGCTCGATGCCACCGATTCCCGCCTGCTCGTCCTGCTCCAGCAGGATGCCCGGCTCACCACGCAGGAGCTGGGCGAGCGGCTGAACCTCTCGCCGAGCCAGGCGGGGCGCCGGCGCCAGCGGCTCGAGGCCGAGGGCTACATCCGCGGCTACCGCGCCGAGATCGCGCCCGAGAAGGTCGGCCTCGGCGTCGAGGCCTTCGTGCGGATCGTCATGGCCACCCATACCGAGCGGAATGCGCGCGACTTCGTGCGGCTCACGCGCGAGCAGCCCGAGATCGCCGGCGCCTGGACGCTCACCGGCGAGGCCGACTACCTGCTGCGGGTGTTCTGCGCCGACCTCGCGGCGCTCAACGCGCTCGTCCAGCAGGTGCTGCTGCCGCACCCGGCGGTCAGCCGCGTGACCAGCCAGATCGTCATGGAGCGGATCAAGCCCGACGCGCCGCTGCCGGTGCCGCAACCTCTGCGGTAGACCCTCCGCCCGCTGCGGTCTACGCTGGTGCGGCGGAAGCGGTCGGCGGGCGCGATGGAAGGCTTCCTGTTCCAGGCGACGATCTACCTCGCGGCGGCGGTCGTCGCCGTGCCGCTGGCGATGCGCCTCGGCCTCGGCTCGGTGCTGGGCTACCTGCTCGCCGGCATCGCCATCGGCCCCGGGCTCGGCCTGATCGGCTCCGAGGCCGAGGACCTGCGGCATTTCGCCGAACTCGGCGTCGTGCTGATGCTGTTCCTGATCGGGCTCGAGCTCGAGCCGCGCGCGCTGTGGGACATGCGCGAACGCCTCGTCGGCCTCGGCGGGCTCCAGATCGGGCTCACCGCCCTGGCCGTCGCCGCCGCGGCGATGGCGCTGTCGCTGCCCTGGCAGACGGCGCTCGCCGTCGGCCTGATCCTCTCGCTCTCCTCCACCGCCATCGTGCTCCAGACGATGACCGAGAAGAAGGTGATGCACACCGCCGGCGGGCGCTCCGCCTTCTCGGTGCTGCTGACCCAGGACATCGCGGGGATCCCGATGCTCGCGCTGCTGCCGCTGCTCGCCACCGCGCCGGGCGCCGGCCGGCCCGCCCCGGCCGCCGACCACGGCGAGGCGCTCGGCCCGGCGCTCACCTGGCTCCAGGAGCTGCCGGCCTGGGGGGTGACGCTCGTCACGCTGGCCGCGGTGGTCCTGATCGTCGCGGGCGGCCACTACCTGACGCGGCCGGTCTTCCGCTACATCCATGCCGCCCGGCTGAGGGAGATCAACACCGCCGTATCGCTCCTCTTCGTCGTGGGCGTGGCCGAGCTGATGATCCTCGTCGGCCTGTCGCCCGCGCTCGGCACCTTCCTTGCCGGGGTCGTGCTCGCCAACTCCGAGTTCCGGCACGAGCTCGAGGCCGACATCGAGCCCTTCAAGGGCCTGCTGCTCGGGCTGTTCTTCATCACCGTCGGCGCCGGGATGGACTTCGCCCTGCTGCTCGAGCGGCCCGTCACCGTCGCCGGGCTGGCGCTCGGGCTGATGGCGCTGAAGGGCGTCGTGCTCCACGCGCTGGCCCGCCTGTTCCGCCTGAAGGGGCGCGACAACTGGCTCTTCACCCTCGGCCTCGCCCAGGCCGGCGAATTCGGCTTCGTCCTGATCACCTTCTCGGAATCCCAGCGGGTCCTGACGCTGGCGCAGGCGCAGCTGCTGCTGCTCGTGGTCGCGCTCAGCATGCTGATGACGCCGCTCTTCTTCATCGCCTGGGAGCAGATCAGCCGCCGGCTCGCCGAGGCCGGCGGCCCCGGCGCGGCGCACGACCGGATCGACGACCAGCAGCCCGTCATCATCGCCGGCGTCGGCCGCTTCGGCCAGGTGGTCAACCGCCTGGTGCAGAGCGCGGGCCTCAAGACCACGGTGCTCGACAACGACCTCGAGACGATCCAGACGATGCGCGCCTTCGGCTTCAAGGGCTTCTTCGGCGATCCGACGCGGCCCGAGCTGCTGCACGCCGCGGGTCTGCGCACCGCGAAGGTCCTCGTCGTGGCGCTCGACGACCGCGACGCGGCCGTCCGCCTCGTCACCTATGCCCGGCGCGAGCGGCCCGACCTCCACATCATCGCCCGCGCCTACGACCGGGTGCACGTCTACCGCCTCTACCGGGCCGGGGCCAACGACATCGTGCGCGAGATGTTCGACAGCTCGCTGCGCGCCGGCCGCTACGTGCTCGAGAACATGGGCTTCTCCGAATACGAGGCGGCCGAGTTGGAGCGCACCTTCTTCCGCATCGACCGTGCGGCGCTGAAGGAACTGGCCGAGCTCTGGCGCCCCGACATTCCCATCGACCAGAACCAGCCCTACCTCGAACGCTCGAAGGAGCTGAACCGGGAGCTGGAGAACGCCCTTCTCCGGCAGATCGAGAAGAACCGCCGGCCCTCCGATGCCGCCTGAACGGGGCGGGCGGGCGCGGCCGTCGCCCCTACCGCGCCGGCTGCGCCCGCTCCACCAGCCGGGCGAAGAACGAGGCGCCGAAGGGCGCGGCCTCGTCGTTGAAGTCGTATTTCGGGTGGTGCAGCGGCGCCCCCGGCCCCTGGCCCAGGAAGAGGTAGGCGCCCGGCCGCTCGTTGAGCATGTAGGCGAAGTCCTCCGCCCCCATCTCGCGCCCGCCCTCGCCGGTCACGGCCGCCTCGCCGGCCACCTCGCGGGCGACCTCGGCGGCAAAGGCCGCCTCGGCGGCGTCGTTCACCGTCGCCGGGTAGCCGACATCGTAGTCGATCGCGGCGCTCACGCCATAGGCCGCGGCCTGCCCGGCGACGATCTCGCCCAGCCGCCGGCGCACCATCTCCTGCACCTCGCGGCGGAAGGTGCGGACAGTGCCGTTGATCCAGGCCGTCTCGGGCACGATGTTGTCGGCGGTGCCGGCATGGATCTGCGTCACCGACACCACGAGGTCGTCGAAGGCATAATGGTTCCGGCTGACGATGGTCTGGATCGCCTGCACGATCGCCACCGCCGCCACGATCGGATCCGCCGTCTCGTGCGGCATCGCGCCGTGGCCGCCCCTGCCCGTCACCGTGATCGAGAAGGTGTCGACCGCCGCCATGATCGGCCCCGGCGTGGTCACGAAGTGCCCCAGCGGCAGGTTCGGGGCGTTGTGCAGCGCGAAGACCCGGGTGATCCCGAAGCGGTCGAGCACGCCGGCGCGCACCATCGCCTCGGCCCCGGCCCCGTGCTCCTCGGCCGGCTGGAAGATCAGCGCCACGCGGCCCGAGAAGTTGCGCGTCTCGGCCAGGTACTTCGCCGCGCCGAGCAGCATCGCCGTGTGCCCGTCGTGGCCGCAGGCATGCATCGCGCCCGGGTGGGTGCTCGCGTGCTCCACGCCCGTCGCCTCCTCGATCGGCAGCGCATCCATGTCGGCCCTGAGCCCGATGGTCGGGCCCGGCCCGCGGCCCCCGATCACCGCCACGATGCCGGTCTCGGCGATGCCTTCGTGGATCTCGTCCACCCCGAACTCGCGCAGCCGCTCGGCGACGAAGGCCGAGGTCTGCCGCAGGTCGAACTTCAGCTCCGGATGGCGGTGCAGCCAGCGGCGCCAGCCCTGCATCTCCCCGGCCATCGCGGCGATGCGGTTGATCACGGGCATGGTGGCATCCTTCCGGATTTGCGGCTATTCCACGCCAGCATGACCACGAACGCCCCCGGCCCCGCAAGCCCCGAAGCGGCGATCCGCCGCCTGCTCGACGTGATGGCGCGGCTGCGCGATCCGGTCGGGGGCTGTCCCTGGGACATCGCGCAGACCTTCGCCACCATCGCCCCCTACACGATCGAGGAGGCCCACGAGGTCGCCGACGCGATCGACCGTCGGGCCTGGGGCGACCTCGCCGGCGAACTGGGCGACCTCCTCCTCCAGGTGGTCTACCATGCGCGCATGGCCGAGGAGGCGGGGCTGTTCGACTTCGCCGCCGTCGCCTCCGGCATCGCCGACAAGATGGTGGCCCGCCACCCGCACGTCTTCGGCGGCGCAGGCCGCGACCGGACCGCCGAGGAACAGACCGCCGCCTGGGAGGCGGCGAAGGCCGCCGAACGCGGCCGCGCGGCCGGCACGCTCGACGGCATCGCCCTCGGCCTGCCGGCGCTGACGCGGGCGGTCAAGCTGCAGAACCGCGCCGCCCGCGTCGGCTTCGACTGGCCCGATGCCGGGCACGTGCTCGACAAGATCGTCGAGGAGGCGCACGAGCTCACCCGGGCGCGCGACGGCCTCGCCCCCGAGGAGATCGAGGCCGAATTCGGCGATCTCCTCTTCGCCATCGCCAACCTCGCCCGGCACCTCAAGGTCGATCCCGAGGCCGCGCTGCGCCGCGCCAACGCCAAGTTCACCCGCCGCTTCGCGGCGATCGAGGCCGCGCTCGCCGCAACCGGCAGGCGCCCCGAGGACAGCAGCCTCGAGGAGATGGACGCGCTCTGGAACGCCGCCAAGGCGGCAGAGCGCGCCTGACCCCCTTCCCCTTGTCGGCAATACGCCGGGGGTGAATGCCCCGGACGCCGGTCCGGGGCAGAGGGGGCGGCGCCCCCTCCCGCCGGACTGCCCGCCTCAGGCCCCCATCGCCGAGAAGCTGCCGCCCTCGCGGATCAGCGCGTCCCACAGCGGCGCCGGGCTCCAGAACGGATCCGCCTGCGCCCAGCGCCGCAGGTCGTCGCGCAGCAGCAGCAGGCCGGTCTCGTCCGCCCAGCGCATCGGCCCGCCGAGGTGGCGCGGGAACCCGTAGCCGTTCAGCATCACCACATCCACGTCCGAGGGGCGCAGCGCGACGCCCTCGGCGACGAGCCGCGCGCCCTCGTTCGCCATCGCGGCCAGGCAGCGCCGCCGGATCTCCTGCGCGCCGATGGCGCGCGGCACGATGCCCTTGCGTTCCCGCTCGGCCGCGACCAGCGCGGCCACCTCCGGGTCGGGCACCCCCTGCCGTGCGCCCTCGGGGTAGAGGTAGTAGCCCCGCCCGGTCTTCTGCCCCAGCCGGCCCGCCTCGCAGAGCCGGTCGGGAATGGCGACATAGCGCCGGGCAGGGTCGCGGGTCGGGGCGAGCCGCCTGCGCCGCGCCCAGCCGATGTCGAGCCCGGCGAGGTCCTGCACCTCGAAGGGCCCGAGCGGGAAGCCCGCCCCGCGCATCGCCGCATCCACCTCCTCGACCGCCGCGCCGTCCTCCAGCAGGAACTCCGCGACCGCGCGGTAGGCGCTGAACACCCGGTTGCCGATGAAGCCGTCGGTGACGCCCGCCCTGACCGCGATCTTGCCCAGCCGGCGGGCCAGCGCGAAGGCGGTGGCCACCGTGTCGGGCGTCGTGGCCCGCCCCACCACGACCTCGACGAGCGGCATGGCCTGCGCCGGCGAGAAGAAGTGCAGCCCGACCACCTCTCCCGGCCGCCCGGTCGCGGCGGCGAGCGCGTCGAGGTCGAGGTAGGAGGTGTTGGAGGCCAGGATGGCGCCGGGGGCGAGCAGCGCATCGAGCCGCGCGAGGACGCCGCGCTTGACCTCCATGTCCTCGACCACCGCCTCGATCACCAGGTCGCAGGGCGAAAGCGCGTCGGGGTCGGCCGCGGTCGTCAGCCGCGCAAGGCGCCCGGCCGCCTCGGCCGCGGTGATCCGCCCGCGCGCCACGCCGCGCTCGAACGAGGCCGCGACGCGCCGCGCGGCGGTCGCCTGCGCCGCCTCGTCGCGTTCGACGAGCACCACCGGAAGCCCCGCGTCGAGCAGCGCGACCGCGATCCCCGCCCCCATCGTGCCGCCCCCGACCACGCCGGCCCGCCGAACCTCGCGCGCCCGGCCCTGCGCCAGTTCCGGCACCTTCGCTGCGCGCCGCTCGGCGAGGAAGGCATGGCGCAGGGCGCGCGACTCGGGGCTGTCCAGAAGCTCGAGGAAGGCATCGCGCTCGAGCGTCAGCGCCTGGTCGAAGGGCAGCAGCAGCGCCGCCTCGATGCAGTCCACGATCCGCCGCTCCGCCGGCACCGGGCTCGGCGCGACCCGGGCCCGCGCCGCGGCCACGGCGGCGAGGTAGCCCGCCGCATCGGCCAGGCCCCGCCCCGCGTCGCGCGTCGGCCGCACGCCGAGGCCCCGCGCGCCGAGCTCTGCCGCGAAGGCGATCGCCCCGCCGCGCGGATCCTCGGCCACCACCGCATCGATCAGCCCCGCGCCGCGCGCCTCCTCGGCCGGCATCTGCCGGCCCGAGAGCATCAGGTCGAGCGCCACCGCCGCCCCGGCCAGGCGCGGCGTCCTGACCGTTCCGCCGGCGCCGGGCAGCAGGCCCAGCCGCACCTCCGGCAGCCCGATCCGCGTGCCCGGCGCGGCGACGCGCCAGTGCGCGGCCAGCGCCAATTCAAACCCCCCACCCAGCGCGGTCCCGTGCAGGCAGGCAACGACCGGCTTGGGGAAATCCTCGATCCGGCGGCACAGGTCGGGAAGCGCCGGCGGCGCGGGCGGCTCGCCGAATTCGGTGATGTCGGCGCCGGCCGGAAAGGTCCGGCCCTCGGCCGCGATCACCACCGCCGCGATGCCGGGATCGGCCTCGGCGGCGTCGAGCGCCGCGGCGATTCCCGCGCGCACCGCATGGCCCAGCGCATTGACCGGCGGGCTGTCGATGGCGATCAGCATCACCTCGCCGGCCCGCTCCTGCCTGACCCTCGCCCCGGTCATCGCCGCGTCCCTCCCTCGTCCCGCTCCGGCACGGATCCTCCCGTCCGCCCGGCGGCGGCCAGAATGGCCGCAAGCGCATGGCGGGAAAAGGCCGGAAGCGGGGCGGCGGAGCGGCGCGCCGCCGGCTCAGCAGGCCACCCGGCAGGGGGCCGGCCGGCCCGGCGCGCCGGCCGCGCCGGGCGGGGAGGGGAAGCCGGGCACCGGCACCGCCGTGCCCCGCCCGCTCCGGGCCGCCAGGCGCAGCCCGCCCCGGTCGTCGCGGCAGAAGTCGGCGAGCCGGGCGGGAAGCTTCAGGCCCCCGGCGTCGGCGCGCCGGCGCAGGCCCTGCTCGATGCGCAGGGCCACCGCGGGGTCGCCGAGCAGGGTGCGGATCCGCGCCGCAAGCAGCGCGCGGCCCGATGCGGCGGCCCCGCCGGCCTGCCCGGCGCCCGCCGCGCCGCGGCCGGGCTCTCCGGCGACGTCCCTCCCCGGCCCCTGCCGCCGCACCCCGCCGCTCCCTACCGGGCGCAGTTGCGGCAGAAGGGCGTCGCGGGAACCACGTCGAGCCGCTCCTCGGCGATGGGTTCGCCGCAGCGCACGCAGTAGCCGTATTCCCCGGCGTCGATGCGCGCCAGGGCGGCGCGGATCATCTCGATCTCCTGCAGGCCGGCCTCGCCCATGCTTTCGAGCACCTCGTCGTCCTCGCGCTCGATCGCGGCTTCCTCCCAGTCCTTGTCCGCAGGCTGATCGAGTTCCTGCTCGATCTGCTGGAGCCGGCCCTCCAGCTCGGAGAGCCGCGCTTCCAGCGCCTTCCTGCGGTCTTCGACGGAAACCATGCGCGATCCTCCCTCAGTTCCGGCGCACTCTGACCAGCCGAGGCTCGCCTGCGCGTTGACCGAGGTCAAGCTTGCGCCGACGGCCGGACGCGGCCGGGCCGGGTCTTGAAAACATATCTAGAAAAATGCATATGTCTCCCGACTGCGAACCGCACACCCGAGAAGGAACCACGCCATGTCTCCCGAAGTGACGGCCTTCTTCGACGAAGCGACCTTCACCGTCTCCTACGTCGTGCGTGACCCGATGAGCCGCAAGGCGGCGATCATCGACAGCGTGCTCGACTTCGACCCGGCCTCGGGCCGGACCGACACGCGCTCGGCCGACCGGATCATCGCCTTCGTGCGCGAGCGCGACTACGAGATCGAATGGCTGCTCGAGACGCATGTCCATGCCGACCACCTCTCGGCCGCGCCCTACCTGCAGGAGAAGCTCGGCGGCAAGCTGGGCATCGGCGAGAACATCGTCATCGTGCAGGACGTGTTCGGCAAGGTGTTCAACGAGGGCACCGAGTTCCGGCGCGACGGCAGCCAGTTCGACCGCCTGTTCAGGGATGGCGACAGCTTCCACATCGGCCAGCTCCGGGGCGACGTGATGCACACCCCCGGCCACACGCCCGCCTGCCTGACCTACGTGATCGGCGATGCCGCCTTCGTGGGCGACACGATCTTCCAGCCCGATTACGGCACCGCGCGCTGCGACTTCCCCGGCGGCTCGGCCGAGCAGATGTGGGACAGCGTGCAGCGCATCCTGTCGCTGCCCGACGAGACGCGCATTTTCACCTGCCACGACTACAAGGCCGAGGGGCGCGACCACTTCGCCTGGGAATCGACCGTGGGCGAGCAGAAGGCGAAGAACATCCACGTCGGGCGCGGCCACACCAAGGAGGAGTTCGTCGCCCGCCGCAAGGCCCGCGACGCCACGCTGGGGATGCCGCGGCTGATCCTGCCCTCGCTCCAGGTCAACATGCGCGCCGGCCATTTCCCCGAACCCGAGGACAACGGCGTGTCCTACCTCAAGCTTCCGCTCAACCAGTTCTGACCACCCTCAACCACCGGAAACGCGCGACATGATCGAACCGGACTGGATCTTCGGGGCCCTCGGCGGCCTCATGATCGGCGCCGCCGCGGCGCTCTATCTTCTGGCCAACGGCCGCATCATGGGCGCCTCGGGCATCCTCGGCGGCCTCGTCGACGGCTCCGCCCGCGCCGACTGGCGCGAGCGCGGCGCCTTCATCCTCGGCCTCGTGGCGGCGCCGGCGGCGCTCTTCGGCCTGACCGGCGGGCAGGCCGCCACGCACCTGACGCCGAACCTGCTGATCGTGGCCGCGGCGGGCCTGCTCGTCGGCGCGGGCACCCGCATCGCCAACGGCTGCACCTCGGGCCACGGGGTCTGCGGCATCTCGCGGCTCTCGGTCCGCGGCATCGTGGCCACCGTCGTCTACCTGATCGCGGGGGGCGCGACCGTGCTCGTCTTCCGCCACATGCTGGGAGTGATCTGAGATGCGCGCGCTCTTCGCCCTTCTCTCCGGCGGCCTGTTCGGCGCGGGCCTCTTCGTCTCGGGCATGACCGACACCCGCAAGGTGCAGGGCTGGCTCGACCTCTTCGGCGACTGGGATCCCACGCTCGCCTTCGTGCTCGGCGGCGCGATCCTGCCCATGGCCATCGCCTGGCGGCTGACCGAGGGCCGGCGGCCCGCGCTCGGCGGCGTGTTCCCGCCGAAGCCCGAGCTGCGGATCGACCCGAGCCTCGTCGGCGGCTCGGCCCTGTTCGGGATCGGCTGGGGCCTCGCCGGCCTCTGCCCCGGCCCGGCGATGGCCTCGCTCTCCTACGGCGGGGTGGGCGGGGTGGTGTTCCTCGCGGCCATGGTCGTGGGGATGCTGCTCGCGGTGCCGCTGCGCGCCCGGCTTGCGGCGATGCCGCGTCCGGCGTAAGGCTTCCGTCATGCTCGACATCCGCCCGCTGTCGCCCGACTACGCCGTCTCGCCGCAGATCGACCCAGAGGATTTCGCGGCGATCCGGGCGGCGGGCTTCGCGACGGTGATCGACAACCGCCCCGATGCCGAGATCCCGCCCAGCCACCACGCCGCGCCGATGCGGGCGGCGGCCGAGGCCGCGGGCCTCGCCTTCGTGGTCAACCCGGTGATCAGCGGCGCGCTGACGATGGAGAACGTCACCGCCCAGGCCGAGGCCATGGCCGCCTCGCCGGGGCCGGTGCTCGCCTACTGCGCCTCGGGCAACCGCTCCTCGATCGTCTGGTCGCTGGTCCAGGCCGGGCGGATGGACCCCGACGCGATCATCGCCGCCGGGGCGCGGCACGGCTACCAGCTCGCACACCTGCGGCCGCAGATCGAGGCGCTGGCCGCCCGGCGCAGCGAGGGCGCGTCCTAGGGCACGTCGGGGGGCGCATCCCGGGGCGCGGTCCGGGGCACGTCCTCGGGCGCGATCAGCACGCGCGCCGCGGCCCGCCGGATCGCGGCGGTCAGCGGCGCCAGCGCCGGGCCGAGGCGGCGGCTCCACTGGAACCAGAGTGCGGTGTCGAGCGGCTCGGGCCCGAGCGCGACGAGCCGGCCGGCGGCGATGCGGTCGCGCACCAGCACCTCGGGGTTCATCCCCCAGCCGAGACCCGCCTCGGCCGCCTCGACGAAGGCCGTGGCCGAGGGCAGGCGGTGCGCCGGCAGCGCCACCGGGCGGCCCGCCGCCCGCGCCGCCCAGTCGTGCTGCAGCCGGTCCTTGGCATCGAAGCTCAGCGCCGGCGCGCGGGCGAGCGCCTCGGCCGTCGGGCCCTCGGGGAACCAGCGCGCCGCGAAGGCGGGGCTTGCGGTTGCGAGGTAGCGCAGGCGGCCGAGCGCGCGGTGGTCGCAGCCCTGCACCGGCGTGCCCTGCGCGGTGACCGCCGCCGCCACCTCGCCGCGGCGCAGCCAGTCGGCGGAATGGTCCTGGTCGTCCACCACGATGTCGAACAGCAGCCCCTCGCCCGCCCCGGCCAGCGCCGGCACCACCCAGGTGGCGAGGCTGTCGGCGTTGACCGCAAGCCGCAGCCGCGCCGCCGGAAGGGGGCGGCCCAGATCGGCCGCCAGCGCCCGTTCCAGCAGCCCCACCTCCTCGGCGTGCCGGGCAAGCCGGCGGCCCGCGGGCGTGGCCGTGCAGGGCCGCCCGCGCTGCACGAGCACCGCCCCGAACCGGTCCTCGAGCGCCGCGATGCGCTGCGACACCGCCGAGGGCGTGACGGCGAGCTCGGCCGCCGCGCGCTCGAAGCTGCCGGTGCGCAGAACGGCGGCGAGGGCGGCGAGCGCGCCGTAGTCGAGCATGTTCAGTTCTCCTTATCCGGGCTCAGAAAGTTTAACTTGCCTGATCCGGGAGGGGAATGCAGGACCGTCCCGGACAAGGGATCCGGGGGAGAGGGTGCATGGCGGCGGCGACGGCGGGATTCCTGCTCGGGCTTTCGCTCATCATGGCGATCGGGGCGCAGAACGCCTTCGTGCTGCGGCAGGGGCTGCGGCGCGAGCACGTGCTGGCCGTGACGCTCGCCTGCGCGCTCTCGGACGCGGTGCTGATCGCGGCCGGGGTGGCCGGCGCCGGGGCCATCGCCGAGGCCGCGCCCCGGGTGCTTCCGGCGCTGCGCTGGGGAGGGGTGGCGTTCCTTGCCCTCTACGGCGCGCGCGCCTTCCTCTCGGCGCTGCGCGGGGGCGGGGCGCTGCGGGCCGCGGGGCAGGGCGGGGCCGGGCTTGCGCGGACGCTGCTCACCTGCCTCGCGCTCACCTGGCTCAACCCGCATGTCTGGCTCGACACCGTGGTGCTGATCGGCGCGCTCTCGGCGGCCTGGCCGGGTTCGGAATGGGCCTTCGGGGCGGGGGCGGCGGCGGCCTCGTTCGTCTTCTTCCCCGCGCTCGGCCACGGCGCGCGGCTGCTTCAGCCGCTCTTCGCGCGGCCCGCGGCCTGGCGGGTGCTCGACGCCGGCGTGGGCGCGGTGATGTGGGCGATCGCGGCGCGCCTGGCGCTCGGCGGCTGAGCGCCGCTTGAGCTTCGCCGCGGCATCGGCTTTGCTGCCGGCCATGCCCGCCGATGCGCCCGCCGCGGCCGCCGCCAGCCGCCCCCTCGCCGGCATCCTCTGGATGCTCGTCACCGGCGCCTGCTTCGTCGGCGTGACCGCGGTGGTCAAGCACGTGGGCGCGGGCGTGCCCGCGGCTCAGGCCGCCTTCCTGCGCTATGCGCTGGGCCTCGTCTTCCTGGTGCCGATGCTCCGGCCGATGCTTGCCGCGCGGCTCGGCCGACGCGCGCTCGGGCTCTTCGCCCTGCGCGGCGCGGTGCACACGGGCGGCGTGCTCTGCTGGTTCTTCGCCATGACCCAGATCCCGATCGCCGAGGTCACGGCGATGAACTACCTCAGCCCGGTCTATGTCACGCTCGGCGCGGCGCTGTTCCTGGGCGAGCGGCTGGCCTTCCGGCGGATCGCGGCGATCGCGGCGGCGCTCGCCGGCGCGCTGATCATCCTCCGCCCGGGCTTCCGCGAGCTCTCGCCGGGGCATGTGGCGATGCTCTTCACCGCCGTCCTGTTCGCGGCCTCCTACCTGATCGCCAAGCAGATGTCGGGCGAGGTAGGCGCCCCGGTCGTGGTCGGGATGCTCTCGGTGACGGTGACGCTGGGCCTCGCGCCCTTCGCGGCGGCGGTCTGGGTGACGCCGACCGCGGGGCAGCTCGGCTGGCTGTTCCTCGTGGCGGCGCTCGCCACCGCCGGGCACTATGCCATGACGCTCGCCTTCGCCGCCGCGCCGGTGACGCTGACCCAGCCGGTGACCTTCTTGCAGCTGGTCTGGGCCGTGCTGCTCGGGGCGCTGGTGTTCGGCGAGCCGGCCGACGGCTGGGTGATCGTCGGCGGCGCGGTGATCATGGCCGCGGTCAGCTACATCGCCTGGCGCGAGGCGGCGGCGCGGCGGCGCCGGGTGACGCCGGCAGTGCCCGAGGCCTGAGCAGGGCCGGGGGCTCCGCCCCCGGACCCCCGGAGTATTTGCGACAGGATGAAGGATCAGCCGCGCGGATCGAGGAGGCGGGCGAAGACGCTCGCCGCGGTGATCCGCCCGCCGCCCTCGACCGGCAGGGCGGGCTCGGCCCGCAGCCGCGCCATCACCTCGCGCACCGGCGTCTCGGGCGGCACCGGCGCGCCCGGCGCGCTGCCCGCCTCCGTCACGTCGCGGGCGGTGAGCACGCCCAGCGGGTTCATGTTGGCGACGAACTCGGCCACGTAGTCCGACGCGGGATGCGAGAAGATCTCGCGCGGGGTGCCGCACTGGACGATCCGCCCGCCCTCCATGATCGCGATCCGGTTGCCGAGCTTGAAGGCCTCGTCGAGGTCGTGGCTGACGAAGATGATGGTCCGGCGCAGCTTCGCCTGCAGGTCGAGCAGCTCGTCCTGGAGGTGGTTGCGGATGAGGGGATCGAGCGCCGAGAAGGGCTCGTCCATCAGCAGGATCGGCGCCTCGGTGGCGAAGGCGCGGGCCAGCCCGACGCGCTGCTGCATGCCGCCGGAAAGCTCCCCGACCTTGCGGCCGGCCCAGTCGGTCAGGCCGACGAGGGCGAGCTGGCGGGCGACGCGGGCGGCGCGCTCGGCCTTCGGCAGGCCGGCGAGCTCGAGGCCCAGGCCGACGTTCTCGGCCACGGTGCGCCAGGGCAGCAGGCCGAACTGCTGGAACACCATGGCGACACGGGTCAGCCGGATCCGGCGCAGCCCCTCGGGGTCGGCGTGGGTGACATCGACCATGCCGGTGCCGTCGTTCACCCGGACCTGCCCCCGCACCACCGGGTTGAGCCCGTTGACCGCACGCAGCAGCGTCGACTTGCCCGAGCCCGAGAGGCCCATGAGCACGAGGATCTCGCCCTCCTCGACCGTCAGCGAGCAGTCGTGCACCCCCAGCACCTGGCCGCAGGCCTTCTGCACCTCGGCGCGGCTCATGCCCCTGTCCATCAGCGGCAGCGCCAGCTCCGGCTTCTCGCCGAAGACGATCGAGACCCTGTCGAAGACGACGGCCGTCATGTCCGCTCCACCCTCAGCATCCGGTCGAGCAGGATCGCCACCACCACGATGACGAACCCCGCCTCGAACCCGAGCGCGGTGTTGACCGAGTTGAGCGCCCGCACCACGGGCACGCCGAGCCCCGAGGCGCCGACCAGCGCGGCGATCACGACCATCGAGAGCGAGAGCATGATCGTCTGGTTGAGGCCGGTCATGATCTGCGGCACCGCCCAGGGCAGCTCCACCTTCCAGAGCACCTGCCGGGGCGTGGCGCCGAAGGCGGTGGCGGCCTCGAGCAGCGGCGCGGGCGTGGTCGAGATTCCCAGATGCGTGAGCCGGATCGGCGCGGGAAGCACGAAGATCACGGTGGCGATCAGGCCGGGCACGAGGCCGAGGCCGAAGAACACGATCGCCGGGATCAGGTAGACGAAGGTCGGCAGCGTCTGCATCAGGTCGAGAACCGGCCGCATCCAGGCGTAGAGCCGCGGGCGGTGCGCCGCGGCGATGCCGAGCGGCACGCCGAGCCCCATGCAGACGATGCAGGACGACAGGATCAGCGTGAGGCTCTCGGTCGTCTCCTTCCAGTAGCCCTGGTTCAGGATGAAGAGGAAGCCGGCCAGCACCAGCAGGCAGGTCTTCCAGCTGCGCTGGAGGATCCAGGTCAGCGCCACGAAGGCGGCGACCACGATCAGCGGATGCGGCGACTGGAGCAGCCAGAGGATCGCGTCGATCATCGCCCCCATGATCGACGCGAGCCCCTGGAAGAACCAGTCGAGGTTCGCCTTCATCCAGTCGAAGGCGGTCTTGGCCGTCCGCCCGACCGGGATCTTGTAGTCCGTCAGCCAGTCCATCTCGTCCCCGGATCGTGCCGCCCCCGCTCCCGGGGGCGGGATGCCCGCCCTCTCAGCCGTCGAGGAAGCCCGCGATCATGCGGCCGGCCTCCTCGGGGACCTCCCAGAACATGTTGTGGCCGCGCCCCGCGAAGGTCTCGAACCGCGCCTGCGGCAGCGCCGCGCGCAGCGCCTCCTGCTCGGCGGCGCCGAACAGCCCGTCCTGATCGCCCCAGAGGATCAGGGTCGGCGCGGCGATGCGCGGGGCCAGCGGCCGCCAGTCGGTCGCCGACAGGGCGCGCAGCACGCCCATCCACACCTCGGGCGGGCGGCTCGCGCTTTCGGCCCGTTCGCGGGCGAGGAAGTCGCCGTCCACCGGCGTGGGGTTCCAGTACCAGTCGAGCATGAAGCGGCTGTCCGGATCGACCGGATGCTCCAGCGCCGGCACGTTCTCCCACAGCCAGTCGCCCGCGGCCTGCGGCAGGTCGAGCGCGGCCGAGACCAGCACCAGCCGGTTCACCTGCTCGGGCCTTGTGGCGGCGAACACCGCGGCGGTCATCGCGCCGAGCGAATGGCCGACGAGATCGGCGCGCTCGATGCCGAGGGCATCCATGAAGCCCTCGAGGTCGTGGGCAAGCGAGTCGAGCCCGTAGCAGCAGGCCGGCACCGCCGACCCGCCGTGCCCGCGCAGGTCGAGCGCGAGGATCCGCCGCTCGCCGAGGAAGGGCGCGGTCAGCGACCAGCTCCGGCTGTTGTCGGTGTAGCCGTGCAGGAGGATCAGCGGCACGCCCTCGCCCGAGCCGAGCTCGACGTAGGAAAGCCGCAGCCCGTCGGCGGTGGTCACCGCGCGCCGGGCGGCGTCCCACCCGGCCTGCGTCGGCACGTCCGGGCCGGCGCCGGCCGGGGCCGCCGCGAGCGCCAGCGCGGCCGCGGCGGCAAGGCGCGCGAGGCGCACGGGGCTCAACCGTCGAGCGCGGCGTTCACCGCCGCCAGGGCGTCGCCGCCGTCCTTCGTGGTCACGCCCTCGAGCCAGGGGCCGAGCACGTCCCGGTTGGCGGCGAGCCAGGCCTTGGCCGCATCCCGCGGGTCGGCGCCGTCGTTCAGGATCGCGCCCATGATCTCGTTCTCCATCGCCAGAGAGAACTCGAGGTTCTGGAGGAACTTGCCGACATTGGGGCACTCGGCCATGAAGCCGGCGCGCACGTTCGTCGCCACCGTCGCCCCGCCCAGGTTCGGCCCGAAGAAGTCGTCGCCGCCGGTCAGGTAGGTCATCTCGAAGTTGGCGTTCATCGGATGCGGTTCCCAGCCGAGGAACACGATCGGCTCCCCCGCCTCGGTCGCGCGCGCCACCTCGGCCAGCATCCCCTGCTCCGAGCTCTCCACCACCTCGAAGCCCGAGAGCCCGAAGGCGTCCTGCGCGATCATGTCCAGGATCAGGCGGTTGCCGTCGTTGCCGGGCTCGATCCCGTAGATCTTGTTGCCGAGCGCCTCGCGGTGTTCGGCGATGTCGGCGAAGTCGGTGATGCCGAGCTCGGCCCCCGGCTTGTTGGTGGCCAGGGTGTATTTCGCACCCTCGAGGTTGGTGCGCACCGTCTCGACCGTGCCGGCCTCGCGGTAGGGGGCGATGTCGGCCTCCATCGTCGGCATCCAGTTGCCGAGGAACACGTCGATGTCGCCCTGGGCGAGGCCGGCATAGGTCACCGGCACCGAGAGCACCTTGACCTCGGTCTCGTAGCCCAGCGCGTCCAGGATGAGGGTCGTGGCCGCGGTGGTCGCGGTGATGTCGGTCCAGCCGACATCCGAGAAGGTGATCGTGCCGCACTGGTCCTGCGCGGCGGCGGCGCTGGCGAAGGCAGCGGCCGCAAGGGCGGTAAGCGTGAGGCGCATGGCCGGTCTCCCTGCTGTTCTTGGCCGCCATGAAACGGCGCGTCGCGCCGAAAGGCAACCTGTTTGCTTGACGCTTTCTCGTTTTTCTTGATTGACGAGTCAATAAAGAATCCGCTAGCGCTCCGCAGAAAGGAGACAGCCCATGCCGAAGGTCGGAATGGAGCCGATCCGGCGCGACGCGCTGGTGCGCGCGACCATCGCCGAGATCGGCCGTGCCGGAACGCTCGACGTGACCGTTGCGCAGATCGCGCGGCGGGCGGGCATGTCCGCGGCGCTCGCGCATCACTACTTCGGCGGCAAGGAGCAGATCTTCCTCGCCGCCATGCGCCACATCCTCACCCTCTACGGCGCCGAGGTGCGCGGCGCGCTCGCCGCCGCCGAGGGCCCCGAGGGCCGGGTGCGCGCGGTGATCCGCGCCAGCTTCTCCGAAGGCTCGTTCCGGCGCGAGGTCGTCTCCGCCTGGCTGCACTTCTACGTCCTGGCCCAGACCGTGCCCGAGGCGCGCCGCCTGCTCGCGGTCTACCAGCGGCGGCTGCGCTCGAACCTCGTCGCCGCGCTGCGCCCGCTCGTCGGGCACCGCGCCGGCGAGGTCGCCGACCGGCTCGGCGCGATGATCGACGGCGTCTACCTGCGCCAGGCGCTCGTCGGCCGCGCGCCCGACCGGGCCGCCGCCGTCCGGCTCGTCGAGGGCCTTCTTGCCGCGGAGCTCGCCCGATGACCCTCCAGCCCCCCGCCAGCCACTTCGTCGCCGGCGCCTTCCGCGAGGACGCGGCGGGCGAGGCGATTCCCGTGATCTACCCCGCGACCGGCGAGGAGATCGCCCGCGTCCATGCCGCCACGCCCGCGATCCTCGAGGAGGCGCTCGCCGCCGCCGCGGCGGCGCAACCCGCCTGGGCCGCGCTCCGGCCGGTCGAACGCGGCCGGGTGCTGACCCGCGCCGCCTGGCTGATCCGCGAGCGCGCCGAGGAGCTCGCCCGTCTCGAGACGCTCGACACCGGCAAGCCGATCTCCGAGACGCGGGTCGCCGACTGGCCCTCCTGCGCCGATGCGCTCGAATTCTTCGGCGGCCTCGCCGCCACGATCTCCGGCGAGATGATCCCGCTCGGCGGCGACTGGGCCTACACGATGCGGGTGCCGCTCGGCGTCACCGTCGGCATCGGCGCCTGGAACTACCCGACCCAGACCGCCGCCTGGAAGGCCGCCCCGGCGCTGGCCTGCGGCAACACGATGGTGTTCAAGCCCTCCGAGCTCACGCCGCTCGGCGCGCTGCGGCTGGCCGGGATCCTGGCCGAGGCCGGGGCGCCGCCGGGAGTGTTCAGCGTGGTGCAGGGCCGCGGCGACGTCGGCGCGGCGCTCGCCGGCGACGCCCGCGTGCGCAAGGTCGCGCTGACCGGCTCGGTCCCGACCGGCCGCAAGGTCTACCGCCTGGCCGCCGAGGGGATGCGCCGCGCCACGCTCGAGCTCGGCGGCAAGTCGCCGCTCGTCATCTTCGCCGATGCCGATCTCGACGCCGCCGTGGGCGGGGCCATGCTCGGCAACTTCTACTCCTCGGGGCAGGTCTGCTCGAACGGCACGCGGGTCTTCGTCGAGCGCTCCGTCGAGACCGAGTTCCTCGCCCGCCTCGCCGCCCGCACGGCGGCCATCCGCATCGGCGACCCGCTCGACGAGAGCACGACCTTCGGCCCGCTGATCAGCGAGGCGCAGCGCGAGAAGGTGCTCGGCTACATCGCCGCCGGCCGCGCCGAGGGCGCGCGCCTCGTCATCGGCGGCGGCGTGCCGCAGCGGCCGGGCTTCTACGTCGAGCCGACGGTCTTCGCCGACGTGACCGACGACATGACCATCGCCCGCGAGGAGATCTTCGGCCCGGTGATGTGCGTGCTCGCCTTCGACACCGAGGAGGAGGTGATCGCCCGCGCCAACGCCACCGAATTCGGTCTCTCGGCGGGCGTGTTCACCCGCGACCTCGCCCGCGCGCACCGGGTGATCGGCCGGATCGCGGCGGGCAGCTGCTGGATCAACAGCTACAACCTCACCCCCGTCGAGGTGCCCTTCGGCGGCACCAAGATGTCGGGGCTCGGCCACGAGAACGGCCGCAGCGCGATCGAGCACTGGACCGAGGTCAAGACCGTCTACGTGGGTCAGGGAGGGGTCGATGCGCCCTGGTGACATACTTGCCCCTTCATCCTGTCCCAAGTACTCCGCGGGGGGTGCGGGGGGTGCGAAACCCCCCGCCGGCGCGGCTCGGGGCGCGGGGGGCGTGACGCCCTCCGCGGGCCGCTGATGCACGAGGCCGATTTCGTCGTCGTCGGCGCCGGTTCGGCCGGCTGCGCGCTCGCCTACCGGCTGTCCGAGGCCGGCGCCTCGGTGATCGTGATCGAGCACGGCGGCACCGACGCGGGGCCCTTCATCCAGATGCCCGGCGCGCTCAGCTTCCCGATGAACATGGCGCGCTACGACTGGGGCTTCGTCTCCGAACCCGAACCGCAGCTCGGCAACCGCCGCATGGCGGTGCCGCGCGGCAAGGTGATCGGCGGCTCCTCCTCGATCAACGGCATGGTCTACGTGCGCGGCCACGCGCGCGACTTCGACCACTGGGCCGAGGCCGGCGCCGCGGGCTGGAGCTTCGCCGACGTGCTGCCCTACTTCAAGCGGATGGAGTGCTGGCACGGCGCCGAGGACGGCGCCGATCCCGCCTGGCGCGGCCTCGACGGCCCGCTCCACGTCACCCGCGGGCGGCGCGACAACCCGCTCCACGCCGCCTTCGTCGAGGCCGCGCGGCAGGCCGGCTACGGCGTCACGGCCGATTACAACGGCTACCGCCAGGAAGGCTTCGGCGCGATGGAGGCGACGATCTGGCAGGGTCGCCGCTGGTCGGCCGCCAATGCCTACCTCAAGCCCGCGCTGCGCCGCCCGAACTGCCGGCTGGTGCGCGCGCTGGCCCGGCGCGTGCTGTTCGAGGCCGGCCGCGCGATCGGCGTCGAGGCCGACATCCACGGCCGGACCGGGACGATCCGCGCCCGGCGCGAGGTGATCCTCGCCGCCTCCTCGATCAACACGCCCAAGCTCCTGATGCTCTCGGGCATCGGCCCCGGTGCGCACCTGGCCGCGCACGGCATCCCGGTGCTGGCCGACCGGCCGGGGGTGGGCGCGAACCTGCAGGACCACCTCGAGGTCTACGTGCAGTTCGCCGCGCGCCGGCCGATCACGCTCTACCGCTACTGGAACCTCCTCGGGAAGGCCTACGTCGGGGCGCGCTGGCTGCTCACCCGCACCGGCCCCGGCGCCTCGAACCAGTTCGAGAGCGCGGGCTTCATCCGCTCGGCGGCCGGCATCGACTACCCCGACATCCAGTTCCACTTCCTGCCGCTCGCGGTGCGCTACGACGGCCGGGCGGCGGTCAAAGGGCACGGTTTCCAGGCGCATGTCGGGCCGATGCGCTCCAAGTCGCGGGGCAGCGTCAGCCTGCGCTCGCCGCACCCCGCCGACGCCCCGGTGATCCGCTTCAACTACATGAGCCACGAGGACGACTGGACCGAGTTCCGCGCCTGCCTGCGGCTCACCCGCGAGATCTTCGCCCAGCCGGCGATGGCCGAGCATGTCGCCCGCGAACTGGCCCCCGGCCCGGCGGCGCAGACCGATGCCGAGCTCGACGCCTTCGTGCGCGACCATGCCGAGAGCGCCTATCACCCCTGCGGCACCGCCCGCATGGGCCGGCGCGACGACCCGATGGCGGTCGTCGATCCCGAGTGCCGGGTGATCGGCGTCGAGGGGCTGCGGGTGGCCGACAGCTCGATCTTTCCGCGCATCACCAACGGCAACCTCAACGCCCCCTCGATCATGGTCGGCGAGAAGGCGGCCGACCACATCCTCGGCCGGACGCCGCTGCCGGCGGAGAACCTCGAGCCCTGGATCCACCCGGAGTGGCGCACCGCCCAGCGCTGAGCCCGATCCGCGCGAGGCATGGTTAACGCCCGGATCCGGCGGCGGGACCGGGCGGCACAACCCGTGCACAGGGCGTGCACAGGGCGTGCACCGCTGGGCGGCCCGCGGCCTGCCGGGCACGGCGTCAACCGGGCGTGCGGCGCCCGTTGCATCGGCCCTTGCCTTCCGCCGCCGGCTTCCCGAGGGTGGGGGGATGTCCACCATCCCGTCCCGACCGGCTGCGCCGGCGCTAGCCCGTGCCCTGACCAGCGCCGCCGCCCGCACCCTGACCAGCGCCCTGACCCGCGCCGCGGCCCGCATCCTGACCGGCGCCGCCGTCCGCGCCGCGGCCTGCGCCGCGCTTCTCGTCCTTGCCGGCCTCCTCGCCCCGGCGCCGGCCGCGGCCCAGACGGTGACCGGGCCGGCCCGGGCGATCGACGGCGACACGCTCGAGATCGGCGGCGAGCGCATCCGCCTGTTCGGCATCGACGCGCCCGAGCTGGCGCAGGGCTGCAGCCGCGACGGGGCGGACTGGGCCTGCGGGCGCTGGGCGCGCGCGCGGCTCGCGGCGCGGCTTGCCGGGGCCACGATCGTCTGCGAGGGCCGCGGGCGCGACCGCTACGGCCGGCTGGTGGCCACCTGCCGGGCCGGCGGGCAGGACCTCGCCGGTCTCCTGGTGCGCGAGGGCGCGGCCTTCGCCTTCCGCCGCTACTCGGACGCCTACGTGGCCGCCGAGAAGGAGGCGCTGATCGCCGGCCGCGGCATCTGGGCGGGAGAGGTCGAGCCGCCCGCGGCGCTGCGCGCCGCGACCCGCGCCGCCCCCGACCCGCAGGCGCCCGAGGGCTGCCCGATCAAGGGCAACGTCTCGGCCTCGGGGCGGGTCTACCACCTCCCCGGCCAGGCCGACTATGCCGCCACGCGGATCGACCCGGCGCGGGGCGAACGCTGGTTCTGCAGCGAGCAGGAGGCGCGGCGGGCGGGCTGGCGCCCGGCGCGGCGCTGAGCCGCTTGATCCCGGTCAAGGCGGCGGCGCGCCCGGCGCCCGTAGGGTCGGGCCGCGACGCAAGGCAGGAAAGGACCGCGCGATGACCCATACTCCGCACGAACTCGCCGAGGAATTCCCCGACAGGGCCGCCCGGATCCGCGAGCTCAAGGCCACGAACCCGCATTTCGCCCGGCTGATGGAGGAATACCACGAGGTCAACCGGGCGGTGCACCGCGCCGAGACGAACGTCGAGCCGACCGACCCGCGGCACGAGACCGAGCTGCGCAAGCGCCGGGCGCGGCTGAAGGACGAGCTCTGGCGCATGCTCGCGGCCTAGGCGCCGCGGGCGGACGGGCGGTCGGCGCCGGCCTGCGGCGGCCTGCCGGAGACCGTCGGCAGCCGGCCGCCGTCCCGCCGCTCCCCGGCCTGACGCCGCCGGCCGCCGCCCGAGGCCCCGGCGCGGCACGCCGGCCCGGCGCCGGGGCGGCTCAGACGGTGTCGAGGTAGAGCTCGATCTGCTCGGCCTCGGAGAGCTCGGACATGTAGCGGATCTCCTGCCGCTTGGTCAGGATGTAGTTGCGGATCAGCTCGTCGCGGAAGATGCGCGGCACCACGGAGCTGCTCTCGAAGGCGGCGAGCGCGCCCTCCCAGGTGTCGGGGATCTGCGGCAGGTCGAGCGCGTAGGCGTTGCCCTCGATCGGCGGCGGCGGCTCCAGGCCGCCCTCGATCCCCTCGAGCGCGCTGCCGAGGATCGCCGCGATCATCAGGTAGGGGTTCACGTCGCCGCCCGAGACGCGGTGCTCGATCCGCCGCGCGCGCGGGCTGCCCGAGGGGATGCGGATCGCCGCGGTGCGGTTCTCGTAGGCCCAGGCGATGCCGGTCGGGGCGTGCTTCTCGGGCACCAGCCGGTCGTAGCTGTTGGCGTGCGGCGCGAAGATCAGCGTGAGGTCGGGCAGGGCGGAGAGGCAGCCCGCCACCGCCGCCCGCAGGGCGGGCGAGCCGCGCTCGGTGCCGTCGTCGAAGATGTTGCGCCCCTGGGCGTCGAGCACCGAGAAATGGGTGTGCATCCCGTTGCCCGAGAACTGCTCGTAGGGCTTGGCCATGAAGCTGGCCGCGAAGCCGTGCCGCCGCGCCAGCCCCTTGACCAGGAGCTTGAAGAGCCAGGCGTCGTCGGCGGCCTTGAGCGCGTCGGGGCCGTGCTGGAGGTTGACCTCGAACTGGCCGGGACCGGATTCCGAGATCGCGGTATCGGCCGAGATGTCCATCTCCTCGCAGGCGTCGTAGAGCGCGGTGAAGAACACGTCGAAGGCATCGAGCGCGCGCAGCGCCAGCGTCTCGCCCCCCATCCGCCGCTTGCCCGAGCGCGGCGAGGGCGGCACGCGCGGCGTCTGGCCGCTGTCGTCGATCAGGTAGAACTCGAGCTCGGTCGCCACGACCGGGGTGAGGCCGCGCGCGGCATAGCGGTCGACCACGGCCTTGAGCGCATGCCGCGGGTCGCCGTCGTAGGGGCGGCCGTCCTCGTGGAACATCCAGATCGGCAGCAGCGCCGTCGGCGCCTCGAGCCAGGGCATCGGCAGGAAGCCCCGTTCGGTGGGCAGCAGCACCCCGTCCATGTCGCCCGCGTCGAAGACGAGCGGGCTGTTCTCGATGTCCTCGCCCCAGATGTCGAGGTTGAGCACCGAGAAGGGGAAGCGCGTGCCCTCGGTCAGGAGCTTGTCGGCGAAGCGGGCGGGGATGCGCTTGCCGCGGGCCTGGCCGTTGAGGTCGGCGGCGGCGACGCGGATGGTGCGGACGTCGGGGTGGGCGTGGAGCCAGTCTTTCAAGATGTCACCGGATGAGCTGCGGCCGGTAGCGGAGGCGCCGGCGCTCGGCCGGCAGGTGGCGGTTGAGCCGCCGGTTCACCAGGCCGAAGAGCCAGATGATGAGAAGCGTCAGGCAGATGAAGTAGAAGGCGACGATCGGGTAGGGGATGAAGGGGTTGAAGGTCTTGTCGGCGAAGTAGTTGGCGTAGTAGAGCGCATCGCCCTGCTGCTGCCAGGCCGGGAAGCCCGAGAAGAAGACCAGCGTCGTGGCGTGGAACAGGAAGATCGCCTCGTTGGTGTAGGCGGGCCAGGCCAGGCGCAGCATGGTGGGGAAGGTGATCCGGCGGAAGCGGATCCAGCCGGTCATGCCGAAGGCCTCGGCCGCCTCGATGTCGCCCCTCGGCACGGCGCGCAGCGCGCCGTGGAAGATCTCGGCGGCGTAGGCCGAGGTGTTGAGGAACAGCACGAACAGCGCCCCCGCCCAGGCGCGGGTGGTCCAGGCGGTCTGCACGGTGATGCCGAAGACCTCGATCCCGGCGCGCGGCAAGAGCACCAGCGCCTCGTAGGCGAGGAAGAACTGGATGAAGAGCGGCGAGCCGCGGAAGACGAAGACGAACCATTCGGCCGGCTTGCGCAGGAACGGGCTGCGCGCGGACTTGCCGAGTGCCACGGCCACCGCGAGGAAGAAGCCGAGGGCGAGCGCCACGACGGCGAAGTAGACGTTCCAGATCAGCCCCGAGCCGATCAGCACGAACTGCTGGCAGAGGTCGAAGTCGCTGCGCGGCAGGAGCCGCTCGCCGATGCCGATCGAGCGCAGGCCGTAGGCCTGGAGCGTCTCCCAGCAGGTCATGCGGCGGCCCTCCGCAGCTCCTCGCCCGCCGCGGTGGCCTGGCCGCGCGAGAGCCGGCGCATGACGCGGGCAAGCACCACCTCGGAGACCCGGGTGAAGGCGAGGTAGAAGACCAGCAGCGCCACGAAGTACCACAGCCGCCAGTCGGGGTGGGGATAGGCGTAGGCCGAGGTCTTGGAGCCGCCGAGCTCGCGCGCCCAGTAGACGATGTCCTGGATGCCGAGCAGGAACAGCAGCGGCGTGGCCTTGATCAGGATCATCCAGAGGTTCGACAGGCCGGGCAGCGCATAGATCCACATCTGCGGCACGAGGATGCGCCAGAAGGTCTGCCGCCGGCTCATGCCGTAGGCCTCGGCCGTCTCGAGCTGGGCGCGCGGCACGGCGCGCATGGCGCCGTGGAGCACGTTGGCGGCGAAGGCGCCGAAGACGATGGCGAAGGTGAACACGGCGAGCGCGAAGGCATAGGCCTGGTGCACCGCCTGCGGCGCGGTCGAGGCGGGCACCTTGGCGGCCGGGCAGACGCGGAACTCGAGCCCGTTGCGGATCGGCTCGGTCCAGTCGGGGCAGCGCAGCTGGTGCACGCTCCATTCGATCGCCTGGTCGAGGGCGATGACGAAGAACAGGAAGAAGACGATGTCGGGCACCCCGCGGACCATGGCGCTGTAGCCCTTGCCGAGCAGGCTGAGCGGCAGCAGGTGGGACCGCGCCGCCGTGGCGCCGAGGAAGCCGAAGGCGAGCGCCACGGGGGCGGTGATGGCCAGCAGCAGCAGGACCGTGCCGATCGAGCCGTAGAAGGCGAAGTGCTTGCCCGTGGTCAGGTAGCAGGCCAGCCAGGCCAGGCCGTCGAGGGCGGAGGGATCTTCGCAGAACGGGAACATGGCGGGGTCGGGGCGGGGTCGGGGCGGGGCCGGCGCCCCGCC
>JANZZL010000032.1 GCA_026419405.1 Paracoccaceae bacterium
GGGCGCGTCGGATCCGCCCGGCGCCCCGACGGCGCCCGCCCCGACGTCCGGGGGGCGAGCTGCATCCGGGGCCGGATGGCGCTGCGCCGCCCGGCGGCCCGGCGCCACCCCGGCCCCTCGCCGAGCCGCATGCCGCTCCGCCGCCACCTCCCTGCCGGCGCGCCGGGGCTGTCCCGACCAGACCGGCCACGCCGACCGGGCCGCGCCAACCGGGCCGCGCCGCAGGCGGCAGGGCCTCGGCCGCGCGCCGCCGACGCGGACGTCGCGCCCACCGACTCCGGCCGCCGGCCGTGCTATACTCGCGCCGTCCGGGGTGCCTGCGGCCCCGGCGCACCAGGGAGAGACCGATGAAACGCCTTGTCCTTGCGGCCGCCCTCCTCGCGGCGTCGCCCGCGCTCGCCTTCCAGTGCCCGGCCGACATGGCCGCGATCGACGCCGCCCTCGCCACGGCCACGCTCTCGGCCGAGGATCTCGCCCGCGTGAAGGAACTCCGCGCCGAGGGCGAACGGCTCCACGCGGCCGGCGACCACCAGGCCTCGGTCGACGCGCTGGCCGAGGCCAAGCGCCTGCTCGGCATCGAATAGGCCGCCGCCCCGCGCCCGCTCCGGTCCGCCGCGGCGGGATCAGGGCAGCCCCTCGCCGCCCACCACGACGGGCGTGCAGCCCGCCAGGCCGAACCGCAGCGCGGCCCCTGCCGCCGCCGGCCTCCATCGCATCCCGCGTCCCTCCGGTCGCCCCCGCGTCGCAGCCCCTCGCCCTGCGCCGCGGCCGCCCGCCGGACTAGCCCGGCCGGTCCGCGCCGCCCGGCCCGTCGCGGCCGATCGCCGCCAGGAACGCCTCCCAGTCGCCGAAGGCGGGCCGTTCCCCGTCGCGCACCGCCCCGCGCACCAGCACGTCGAGGCTGTCGGGCCCCGAGGCATAGTGCGACATCTTCAGCTTGAGGAAGGCGCGCAGCACGGTGTTGATCCGCGACTGGTAGCCCTGCCCCCAGTGCGTCCGGAAGAACCGCACCACATCCTCGTCGAGCCGCAGCGTGACCCTGACCTTGTCGGGCGTGCGGTCGGCCTCGAGCAGCGCCTTCCATTCGGCAGGGATGCACCGTTCGGCGAAGACGGCATGGCGCAGATCCCATTCGAACTGGCGCATCGCGTCGAAGTAGTGGCGGTAGTGCACCCGCTGGGCGGGGGTCAGTCTGGGGTGGTCCATCCTCGGTCTCCGGGTGGGGCAGGCGCGCCCGACGGGGAATGTCGCGCAGGCATGGTTAACGGCGCCGGAGCCCTGCGCGCGCCGTCCGGGCGGTGCACGCCCTGTGCACGCCCGGTGCACGGGTCGTGCCGCCCTCCGCGCCGCCCGCCGCCGCCGGTGAACCGAGCGTGCGCCGGGGGCGCCCGCTACCTCGTCAAGCACCGCAGACGATTGACGAAACGGCGCTTGTCCACAGGAAATCCACAAGTGTTCTCAAGGGTTTGTCCCCAGGAATCTTGCGCGGCGCCGCGCTTTTCCGTTGCGCGACTCGGGGGGCCTTGTCACCTTGCTGTTACCGCAAGGGGCCGCAAGGCAGACCGGCGGGGCACAGGCCTCCGGGGCCTTGGCGGAAGGGTACCGGAACTTCGGGACCGGGCCCGACCAAGAGGGAGCCGGAACGTCCGCGAGGGCGTCGCAAGGGGCTGGGCGGCAAGGGTTTCTTCGGAAGCCCTGGCCAGCCGGACCGGAAAGCCCGCAAGGGTGGAACGGGCCGGGGAGGGCGTCAGGGGCGTGCCCTTCGGGGTGCGATGCAAGGACCGCGTCCGAGCGCCTGGCGCCCGTTCCCCGGCCGGTTCGGTCTTTCTTCAGGGTTTCCTGCCAGGCTCGACGGAAACGGGGCCTGACCGATTCGGCCAGACCCCGTCCGTCAGAGATGCGACCGCGTCCACGCACCTGTGGCCTCTTCCTAGGCCGCTTCGCCGGCGGCATCAACAACATCTGGCGCGGTGCCGTTCCAGGCCCACGAGATGTGTCCGCACGGCCACGGCGAAGGCCGTGCCGGGGGCGCCGTCCGGGGGCGCCGAGGCGGGTCGAGCGCCTGCGCCGGCGGCGCCGCGCGCGCGCCGCCTGACGCAACGTCAGCTTCCGCGCGAGGCCGCGGCCGGGCCCCACATCCTCTGGAATTCCTGTTGTTTTTCAATATCTTGGACAGCGCGCCGCGGCACGTCCCGCAGCGTGAACCGGAGATGAACGGCCAGTTCGCTTGACTTTCAACTTCATGGTGGAATCGTGGCATCAGGGGAACCGCCTCGGGTTGCAGCGCTCCGGCCCGGCGGCGGGAGACTTCTGCTCGCGGGGATGAAGGGATGACGATGCCGCTTGTCCTGACGAACGCGCTGCCGGCTGCCGGCTCCGAGGCCGCCGGACCGGAGGCGGAAGGCCAGTCCGCCTCGTTCAAGACCCGCAAGGCCCGCCTCGTCTTCCAGCCGGTGGACGCGGTGCTGCCCAGCCTCGGCCAGTCGGTGCCCGCCTGCGCCTGAGGGCGGCTCAGGCCATCCGCCGCTCGCGCCCCCGGAACGCCGCGCCCGCGGCCAGTGCGGCGCGCGCCAGCGGCGCCGACCGCCCCTCGGCGAGGAGCCGCGCGGCATGCCCGGCGAGGTGCCCTGCCGCGGCCGAGGCGCCGCGGACGCCTTCTGCGGCCAGGGGGCAGGCGCCGAACCGCCCTTCGGCCAGGTGCGACCACTGCCCCGGCGCGCAGCGCGCATCGCCCTGAACGGCGATCACGCCGGGCAGCGCCGCGTGCCAGACCGGCCCGCCCCGCGCCGGCGCCGCGGCCACGACCAGCGCCCCGCCCGCCAGCAGCGCCGCGGCCGCGGCCGCGATGGCGGGGTCGTCGCGCGCCAGCCCGAAGGCGCAGAGCACCACCTGCGCCCCGCCAGCCGCCTCCAGCGCCGCGGCGACGCTCGCGGCATCGGTCGCAAGCCCGCCGTCGAACACCACGAGGCTGTCGATCACCGCCTCGGGCGCCCGGGCGAGCACGGCCCCGGCGAGCGCCGCCGCATGCACCGCCGCCGGGCTCCCGGCCGCGCCGGGAGCCGCCGCCCCGCGCAGGACGACCCGCCGCCCGACGCGCGGGTGATCGGCGGCCAGCGGGCCGTCGACCAGCGCCACCCGCAGGCTCACCGCCCGACCTCCAGCACCAGGTCGAAGGGGCCGTGCGCCGCCTCGGCGCCGTGCGTCACGATCAGCCGCGTCGCCCGGCCGAAGCGGTCGTCGATCGCCCCGACGATCGCCCGCACCGTCGCCTCGTCCACCTCCGAGAGCGCCTCGTCCAGCGCCAGCACCCGGAACGGCGCGAGCAGCGCGCGGGCCAGGCAGAGCCGCTGGCGCTCGCCGCCCGAAAGGGTCAGCCCGTCCTCGCCGAGCACCGTCTGCGGGGCAAGGCGCGGGGCGAGCCGGGTGAGCGCCAGGACTTCCTCCATCGCCCGGAGGTCGGCGCCGGGGTTGGTGAGCGCGAGGTTCTCCGCCACCGTGCCGCGCATCACGAAGGGCCGCTGCGGCACCAGCGCGACCGCGCGCCGCAGGTCCTCGCGGCCGAGCTCCCGCAGGTCGGCCCCGTCGAGCAGGATGCGCCCCGCCGCGGGGTCGGCATGGCGCTGGAGCAGCGAGAGCAGCGCCGACTTGCCCGCCCCGCTCGGCCCCGCGAGGCGCACCTTGGCCCCCGCCGGGATCGTCGCATCAAGGCCCTCGACCAGCACCCGGCCGCCCTGCGCCACGGCCACGCCCTCGAAGACGAGCGCCCCGCCCCCCTCGGGCAGCGGGCGCGGCGCGGCCGGCCAGGCGAGGCCCGCCTCGGGCGCCATCACCCCGGCGAGCCGCGCCAGCGCCGCCCGCATCCGCGCCTGCGCGTGCCAGAGGCCGAGCAGCGTCTGCATCGGGCCGGTGAGGAAGCCGAGATAGGCGAGGAAGGCGATCAGCGCGCCGAGCTGCCAGTCGCCGCGGATCACCATCAGCCCGCCGGCGAGGAAGATCGCGGCGCGGGCGAGCGCCGTGATCAGCGCCGGCACCCCGCGCGTGAGCTCGCCGAAGAGCTGCGCCCGGATCAGCGCGGCGTTGAGCCGGCCCTGCTGGCGAGCGATGCCCTCGGCCACCGCGCCCTCGCCCCGCGCCGCCTGGATCGCGGGCAGGCCCGCGACCATCTCGGCAAGGCGCCCCGCGAGCTGGCCGCGCTCGGCCCGCGTCTCGGCGGCGAGCCGCTCGGTCCGCGGCCGCGCCCAGGCGAGGAAGGCAAGCTCGACCGGCGCGATCAGGCAGGCGAGCGCGGCCAGCCGGGGGTTGAGCAGGAAGAGGAGCGCCACGCCGCCGCCGAGCCGGACGACGGCGCCCGCGCCCGAGAGCAGGGCGTTGAAGGCGAACTGCTGCACCTCGCCCGCGTCGCCGTCGAGCCGGGCCAGAAGCTCGCCCGTCTGGTGCCGCGCCCGCCAGGCGGGGCTGCGGCCCAGGACCGCGCCGGCGAGCGCCGCGCGCAGGTCGGCCAGCATGGCGACCGAGGCGCGCATGTGCAGGACCGAGGCGAGCGCCCCGAGCCCGAGCGCCAGCGCCCCGGCGGCGAGGAGCCAGGCGGTCCAGCGGACGAGCGCGGCGGGGTCGCGGGCGATGAGCCCCTCGTCGATCACGAGCTTGGTCAGCCAGGGCGGCACCAGCGCGAGCCCCGCCGAGGCGAGGCCGAGCAGGAACAGCGCCCCGAGCCGCGGCAGGCGCGGACGCAGCACCGGCCAGAGCCAGGCGGCCGAGGCCCTGTCGAACAGGGCGGAAAGCACGAGGCCCGGCCCCCGCGGGGGCCGGGCTTCCCCGGCGATGCCGGCCGGCGCCGTCACTCCACCGTGACGAGCTGGACCGTCGAGGTGCCCATGTCGCCGCCCGAGGGGATGCGCATCTCGCCGATCCGCTCCAGCGTCTCGGTGTCGTAGACGCCGATGTCGTCGTTGGTGCCGCCCACGTAGACCTCCGACCCGTCCGAGGCGATGTTGATCGCGTAGTAGGTGTGCGGCAGGTCCACGCGCTTGACCAGGGTGTTGGTGGCGAGATCGTGCTTTGAGAGCTGGGTATAGACCCCGAAGAGCTCGTTCGGCGCCCTGGGGTTGCGGATGCCGGAGAACATCAGCACCTCGAACGAGGCGAAGTCGGCGATCTCGGTCTCGCCCGTGGCGAGGTTCACCGTCTGCTGGCCCCAGACGAAGTCGGCCATCTCGCTCTGCGTGGCGTCGGTGAAGACGGCCGCGGTGTAGAGCAGCATGAACTGGTCGTTCTGCGCGCCCTGCGGCCAGAAGGCGAGCACGTCGGGGGGCGAGTAGGTCGGCCTGTCCCAGGTGCGGTTGGGGATGGCGACCTCGGTCGCCCCGGTCGCCGGATCGACGCGGTAGATGTCGTGCCCGGCGATGTAGACCTCGCCGCCGCGGCCCGCGGCCATCAGGGTGGAGCGGCGCGGCGCGGGGAAGATCCGCTCGGGCTTCGCATCGAGCCCGGCGTCGGCCCGGTAGACGGCGAGCTCGGGCTCCAGCACCTCGTAGCGGTCGGCGAGGTGCCGGACCGGGTTGCGCACGGTGTAGACCTCGGTTCCGTCCACCGAGACGGCGAGCGAGCCGATCGAGCGGCGCTTGATCCCCTCCTCGGACTGGCGGGCGAAGAACACCCGCTCGCAGGTGGTGATGTCGATGCCGACGACGTCCTCCCAGCGGTTGACGAGCGCATAGGCGATGCGGCCGTCGCGGCTCATCTGGATGATGCCGGGGCTGGGGTGGGCGCCGAGCTCGCAGTCGGCGACGAGTTCCCGCGCCTTGGCGTCGAAGACGTAGAGGTTGCCCGGCCGGGCGATGGTGATGATCAGGTCGCGCGCGGCGGCGGGCGCGGCGGCCAGGAGCGCGGCGGCGGCGAGGATGGCGGTGCGCATGGGCGGGCCCTCAGGTGCTGGCGTCGTCGGGGAACACGGTGCCGAGCGAGCGCCAGTCGCGCGCCGCGTTCGGGGCATCGGCGTTCCAGTCGGGGTAGGTGACCATGGTGTCGGGCACCTGGGCGGGCCACCAGCAGGGGTCGGAGCAGCCGTAGAGGTCGGCCTCCATCGGCTGGCAGAGCGCCGCGACGCCGCCGAAGGGATCGACCTCCCAGCCGGGGTCGAGCGTGGTGGCGCAGCCCGCGGTCACGGTCTGCATGGCGCGGACCTCGTCCATCCTGTCCTCGGCGACCGCCGCCTGCACGCGCGCGGCCTTCTGGTTCAGCGGTTTCATTTGCCGTTCGCCCTCCTCGGCGCGATGTGGTCGTGGAAGAACTGCGGCGCCCGGGCGATCAGCTCGCCGTAGACGCCGATGCCGAAGTCCACCCAGCCGCGCATCAGGTCGCAGTAGTGGTAGGTGGGCTTCAGCGGGTCGGAGAAATGCGCGTAGCTCTCGTGGTAGCAGCCGCCCGCGCAGAGGTTGCGGATGCGGCAGGTGGCGCAGCCCTTGCCGGCGCGGTCGAGGCGGGATTCGAGGAAGCCCGCCAGCCGTTCCTTCTCGATGCCGCCGCGCACGTCGCCGTAGAGGTCCATGCCGGACCCGGTGAAGCGGTGGCAGAGGTTGAGCCCGCCCGCGTGGTCCACCGCCAGCATGCCGATGCCGGCGCCGCAGGGCAGCGCCTTCGACCGGCCCTCCCAGAGGTCCTGCATGAGCTGGTGCATGTTGGAGAAGCCGATGTTGCGGCCCTCGAGCGCCGCGTCGCGGTAGCGCCGGCCGAGCGCCTTCATCCCCTCGAAGACCTCGGTCAGTTCCTCCCCATTCAGGTTGAAGGCGGTCATCGGCCCCGAGGTGACGGGCGAGAAGCCGACCTCGGCGAAGCCGATGTCGTTCTTCAGGTGGTCCCAGATCTCCTCGATGGCCGTCACCCCGGCGGTCAGCGTCACCCGCGCGCCCACCGGCCGCGAGCGGTAGCGGGCGAGCAGCATCCGCGCCTTGGCGGCCACCGCGTCGTAGCTGCCCTTGCCGCCCACCGTCCGGCGGTTGCGGTCATGGAGCGCCTTCGGCCCGTCCATCGAGACGGTGAGCCCGAAGCGGTGCGCGTCGAGCCAGTCCACGATCTCCTCGGTCAGGAGGGTGGCGTTGGTGGTCAGCGTGAAGCTGACCGCCTTGCCGAGCGCCGCGAAGCGCGGCTCGGCGTGCTCCACCACCTGGCGGATCAGCGCGAGGTTCGAGAGCGGCTCGCCGCCGAAGAAGACGATGTTGTAGCTGTCGCGGTCGGGGCTTTCGCGCAGCAGCAGATCGATCGACCGCAGCGCCGTCTCGAAGGCCATCTTGCGGCCCTTCGCGGGGGTGTCGAGGTCCTCCTTGTAGCAGTAGGTGCAGCTGAGGTTGCAGCCGGTGTTGACGTTCAGCACGATGGTCGAGAGCGGGAAGCTCTCGATCCGGATCGCCGGGCGTTCGGCCGCGGGCGGGCGGCCGTCGGTGACGATGTCGAGGTCGATGAGGCCGCGCAGCCGCCGGGCGATGTCGGCCGGGTCGCGGTCGGCGAAGCGGGCCTGCACGTCCTCGGCCGTCACCCGGCCCTTCTCGGCCAGGAGGCCGAGCAGGTCGCCGTCGGTCGCGTCGATCTCGAAGAGCGCCGTGGTGGGCACGTGGAAGAGGAGCTCGCGCGCGTCCACCCGGACCCGGTGGGCGTTCTGCGGCTGGAACTGGAGGTAACCCATGCCCTGCCCCCTCAGCGGATCGGCGGGTCGATGAAGCGCTGGACGGTGACGATGAGCTGCGCCTCGCCCGTCCTGCCCAGCGCCTCGGCCGAGATCTTCAGGTCGCCCGCGTTGTTCGTGGAGAAGGGCCGCTCCGGGTTCGGCCCGGCGACCGCCGGCGTGAAGAGCCCGGTCTCGTCGATCGCGCCGGCGAACCTCGCGTCCTCCATCGCCGCGGCCACCTCGTTGTGGTTGCCGGTCGTCCAGGTTGCCGGAACCTCGCCCACGCGGATGTCGTCGTCGGTGCCCGGCTGGCCGTCGGGCCCGTTCCACCAGCCCACCGCCGCGAAGTCGATCGGCACGGCATCGGGCCCGATGTCGGAACCGCCGCCGACGCGGGCGATGGCGAAGGCGGGCTCGACCGTCACCCGGTCCACCGCCGAGTAGACGGCGACGCGCCCGCTCGCCCCGCCGGCCGAGAGGGTGACGACCCCGTCGCCCTGGGCGGTGAGCGTTGCCGCCGCGCCCGAGGCGTTGACGGTCGCGCCGGCGAGCTCGGCCCCCTCGGCGGCGAGGCCCTCGAGCCCGGTGCCGACGACCTGCACCGCCCCGCCCGGCGCGGGCAGCGCCTCGGGCACGGTGCCGAGGCTGTCTCTTATACACATCT
>JANZZL010000038.1 GCA_026419405.1 Paracoccaceae bacterium
GCCCACGTCGTTGATGTCGGGCACCTTCGAGCAGCCCACGCCCTGGTCGATCCAGCGCACCACGTAGCCGAGGATGCCCTGCGCGTTGTTCTCGACCTCGCGCAGGATCTGCGCGGGGGTCCACTTGCGGTAGGCGGCCAGCGGGATGTCGAGCAGCGCATCCACATAGGCCCGCCGCCCGCCGGCCCTGAGCCGCCGCTGCACCGCGAAGACGTCGATCCGGTGGTGGTGGAGCGCGTGCAGCGTGGCCGCGGTGGGCGAAGGCACCCAGGCGCAGTTCGCCCCGGCCTTGGGGTGCTCCCCCTTCTGCTCGAGCATCGCCGCCATCAGGTCGGGGGCGGCCCACATGCCCTTGCCGATCTGCGCCCGGCCCGAGAAGCCGCATTCCAGCCCGATGTCCACGTTCTGGTTCTCGTAGGCGGTGATCCAGCCCTTGCGCCTGATGAAGTCCTTGCGGCTGAACGGCCCCGCCTCCATCGAGGTGTGGATCTCGTCGCCCGTCCGGTCGAGGAACCCGGTGTTGATGAAGCACACCCGGTCCTTGGCCGCGCGGATGCATTCCTTGAGGTTGACCGAGGTGCGCCGCTCCTCGTCCATCACGCCGAGCTTCACGGTGTTCCGCGGCAGGCCCAGCACCTCCTCCACCCGGGCGAAGGTCGCATCGGCGAAGGCCACCTCCTCGGGCCCGTGCATCTTCGGCTTGACCACGTAGACCGCGCCGGTCTCCGAGTTGCGCGGGCCCTCGGCCTTCCGCAGGTCGTGGAGCGCGATCGTCACCGTCACCATCGCGTCCATCAGCCCCTCGAAGACCTCCGCGCCTTCCGCGTCGAGAACCGCGGGGCTGGTCATCAGGTGGCCCACGTTGCGCACCATCATCAGCGCGCGGCCCTTGAGCGTGACCCTCCCCTGCCCGTCCGGCGCCGTCCAGCTGCGGTCGGGCTCGAGCGCCCGCGTGACCGTCCGGCCGCCCTTCGCGAAGGTCGCGGTCAGGTCGCCCTTCATCAGCCCGAGCCAGTTGCGGTAGGCCGTCACCTTGTCCTCGGCATCGACGCAGGCGACCGAATCCTCGCAGTCCATGATCGCCGAGAGCGCGCTTTCCAGTCGCACGTCGGCCAGGCCGCACTGGTCGCGCGCCCCGATCGGGTGGGTCCGGTCGAAGACGAGTTCGACATGCAACCCGTTGTTGCGCAGCAGCACCGACTCCGGCGCCATCGGATGGCCGCGGTAGCCGACGAACTTCGCCGGCTCCAGCAGCGGCAGGTCGTCGGCGAGAAGCTGCCCGCCGCGCACGTGATAGCGCCGCACGTCGGCATGGCTGGTGCCCGCAAGCGGGAAGGCCTCGTCGAGGAACACCCGCGCCCGCGCCACCACCCGCGCGCCGCGGCCGCGGTCGTAGCCGCCCGAGGGCGGGGGCGAGCCCATCGCGTCGGTGCCGTAGAGGCAGTCGTAGAGACTTCCCCAGCGCGCGTTGGCCGCGTTGAGCGCATAGCGCGCATTGGTGATCGGCACCACGAGCTGCGGCCCCGCGACCGAGGCGATCTCGGGGTCGGTGCCGGCGGTGCCGATCTCGAAATCCGGTCCCTCGGGCACGAGGTAGCCGATCTCGGCCAGGAACGCCTTGTAGGCCTCGTGGTCGTGCGGCCGGCCGCGGTGCTCGATGTGCCAGGCGTCGATCCTGGCCTGCAACGCCGCGCGCTCCGCCAGCAGCGCGCGGTTGCGCGGCGTCAGCTCGGCGACCAGTCGGGCGAAGCCGTCCCAGAACCGGGCCGGCGCGATCCCGGTGCCGGGCAGCGCCTCGGTCTCGACGAAACCGGCGAGCACGCCATCGACCCTCAGCCCCGACCGTTCGACCCGCTCGCCCATCCGGCCTTCTCCCCTGCCCGGCCGCCGCACGCCGCCGCGCACCATCTCCGGCCAACCGGCGGATAGCGCAGCCCTGCCGCCGCGGCAAGGCGGCGCGGCAGCCCATACTTAGCTAGGTAGCTAATTTTCCGCTGGACAAGCCGCGGCGGGCGTGAAAGCTTAGCCACATGGCTAAGCACGATCCCGCCCTCGACCGGCTGTTCCACGCGCTCTCCGACCCCACGCGCCGCGCCATGCTGCACCGGCTCGCGCAGGGTCCGGCGGCGGTGTCGGACCTGGCAGCGCTGTCGGGCTTCCGGCTGCCGACCGTCCTGCGCCACCTCGCGGTGCTCGAGGAGGCGGGCCTGGTCGCCACCCAGAAGGACGGCCGCGTGCGATCCTGCGCCTTCCGGCCCGAGGCGCTGCGCCCGATGGCCGACTGGCTGGAGGAACAGCGCCGGATCTGGGAGGCGCGGCTCGACCGGCTGGACGACTACGTCACCAGACTGATGAAGGAACGCAAGACATGACCACGATCCCGGACCTTGACCCGGAAACCGACCTCAGCTTCACCCGCACCCTGGCCGTGCCGCGTGCGCTGGTCTGGGAATGCTGGACCGAACCGCGGCACATCCCGCACTTCTTCGTGCCGAAGCCGCACCGGGTGACGGCCTGCGACATCGACCTGCGCGTGGGCGGCCGCTTCAACACGACCTTCGACGTCGAAGGCAAGGTGATGGAGAACAAGGGCGTCTACCTGGAGGTGGTGCCGCAGGAAAAGCTCGTGTTCACCGATGCTTACAGCGAAGGCTGGAAGCCCGCGCCCGACCCCTTCATGACCGCGCTCCTGATCCTGTCCGACGCGCCGGGCGGGGGCACGACCTATACGGTCATCGTCCGCCACCGCAACCCCGACGCCCGCAAGGTGCACGAGGACATGGGCTTCTTCGACGGCTGGGGCACGGTGGCGACGCAACTGGAAGCCTATGCGCGGGGGCTGATGAAATGAGCCTGGACGACACGTCTCACCGCTTCGCCACCCTGACCTTCGACCGCAAGGTCGCGGCCCCGGTCGGTGCGCTCTACGCCGCCTGGACCTCGCCGGCCGCACGCGCGGTCTGGGCCTCGCCTGCGCCTTCGGTCACGGTCGAGTTCCTCGAAGCCGACACCCGCGTGGGCGGCCGCGAGGTGTCGCTCTGCAAGGTTGCGGGCGAGCCGGACCTGCGGGTCGAGGCGGGCTGGCTCGACCTTGTGCCCGAGGCGCGGACCGTGGGCTACGAGGTCGTCTCGCGCGAGGGGGTCAGGCTGTCGGCGGCGCTGGCCACGGCCGAGTTCCACGCCGAAGGGTCGGAGAGCCGGATCAATGTCACCGTCCAGCTTGCGTCGCTGGCCGAGGACATGGCGCAGGGCTACCGGCAGGGCTTTGCCGCCGGGATGGCGAACCTTGCCGGCGTGGCCGAGCGGACGATGGTCCTCCGGCGCGTCATCAAGGCCCCGGTCCCGGTGGTCTGGGGCGCCTGGTGGAACCCCGAGGCTCTGCCGGCATGGTGGGGGCCGGAGGGGTTCTCGTGCCGCACGGCCCGCATCGACCTGCGGGAAGGGGGCGAATGGGTGTTCGACATGATCGGCCCGGACGGGAAGGTCTGGCCGAACCACCACAAGTATGGCGCGGTCATCCCCGAGGCGCGGCTCGACTACACGCTGCACTGGGGAGAGAACGGGCCGAAGCATGCCGATGCCTGGGCGATGTTCGAGGATCTGGGCGACCAGACGCGCATCACCCTGGGCATGGTCTTCGCCACGGTGCGGGAGTTCGAGGAGGCCAGGGGCTTCGGCGCGGTGGAGCTGGGCCAGCAGACGCTGGGCAAGCTGGCCCGGTTCCTCGGCGCCGCCTAGGCTTCGCGGCCGCCATCGGCGGGGCCGGCGGGCGGGCGCCGCCGCGCCCTGCGGCAGCGGTCGGAACAGTGGCGCACCTCGTCCCAGACCCGCGCCCACTTCCTGCGCCAGGCGAAGGGTCGGCCACAGGTGAGACAGAGGCGCTCGGGCAGCTCGCCCTTCCGCCGCATCCTCGGCATCGCTGCACTCCTCCGTCCGGTGCCTCTGCCGGAGATAGGCGACCCGCCCGGTGGGGAAAGGCCCGTTACGCGCCGCCCGGCGGGCTTGCCGGCCGGCACCGCCCGGGCCGCCCGACGCGGCGGCGCCGGCAGGGCCGGCGGGGGCCCCTGCGCCGGCGTCCGGCGCGGCAGAGGGCGCCTGCGCCCCGCGCGCCCGCAGGCGCCGCGAAACAGCACCCGGAATTTCCGGACGCCCCGAAGCCCGCCCTGCGCATCCGCCGGCAACGCCGCCGTCTCCGCCTCCCCGGCTGCGGCACCACGGCCGGCGCCGCCGGAAGCCGCGCGCCGATCCGGCCGGGCCTGCGGCGGCGGCGCTCCTGCCGGTCGCGGCGGCCGCCCACGGCGGGGCCGTCGCCGGCCGCGGCGCGGAGC
>JANZZL010000079.1 GCA_026419405.1 Paracoccaceae bacterium
CCGGCGATCGCCCCGGCCTCGACCGAGAAGGCGCCGTCGGCGGCGCGGAACCACAGCGAGGCGCCGCAGCGCGCGCAGAATCCGCGCCGGCTGCCGCCCGGCGTGGCGAAGATGGCGAGGGCCTCCCGCGCGAGCCAGGAGAGCTCTGCCTCGTCGGCGTCGAACGAGGCGGCGTAGTGGCCCGAGAGCTTCCGGCACTGGCTGCAGTGGCAGGCGGTCACCGGCCCGGCCGGACCCGGCAGCGCGAAGCGGCAGGCGCCGCAGAGGCAGCTGCCCTGCAGCCGGGCAGGCGCGGGCCCGGGCGGCGGCGGCGGGCCTTCGGGCGCGTAGTAGTCGCCCGCATCCTCCCTGTGCCAGTGCGCGGCGAGGCTCAGGCCCGTCGGCCCGTCGAGCGCGCCCGCGGCGATCGAGATCCGTGCCTCGTCCGAGGGTTCCCAGAACAGGCTCGCCCCGCAGCGCCGGCAGAAGCCGCGCCGGGCGCGGGCAGAGGAGCGGAACCAGGCCAGGCCGTCCTCGCGCAGCAGGCCGAACCGCTCGAGCGGCACCGCGGTCGCCGCCCAGACATGTCCCGAGGTGCGGCGGCACTGGCTGCAGTGGCAGGCGATCACCGGGCGCAGCGGGCCCGTGGCCGCGAAGGCGACCGCGCCGCAGAGGCAGGATCCGCGATGCGTGCTCATGGCCAGGCCGCCCGGCGCGGCACCTTCAGCGCCAGCATCGGCTTCAGCCAGGGGCGCGCGAAGCGGCCGAGGTCGAGCGCCTCGTGCACGCCGACCGTCTCCTCGCCGGCGATCCGGGTGCGGACGGCGGCGCGGCAGTAGAAGGGCGCGTCGAGCATCGCCATGACCTGGGCCGGCCGGTATCCGGGATCGGCCCGCGTCGTGCGCCGCAGCCGCCAGAGCGACCGGGGCAGCCGCGCCACCGGCGGGGGGGCGATCACCTCGACGCTGTCGCCGCGGAAGCGGATGGCGAGGGCGAGCTCCGACCCGTCCGCGCGGGTCGCGTCGTAGAACACGGTGGCGCCGCCCCGCGTCGGGAAGCGCCCCCAGGTCCAGCGGCGGAAGTCGGCCTCGAGCGCCCGGGTGCCGAAGTTGGCGTCGAGGTAGCCGTGCCCCGACCAGGTCCATCCCGGCCGGTCGAGCCGCACCTCGATCCGCGCCGAGGGGGCGAAGGGCCGCCAGACATGGGTTCCGGCGGGCGTGAGCGGCAGCTCCACCGCGGTGATGCCCTCGGGGGTAAGGATCACCTCGCCCCTCAGCCGGTGGAGATGCGGCCAGGCCAGTTCGTCGATCTCCACCCTCAGGCGCGCCCCGTCCCAGTTCATCGTCGAGGGGCCGATGCGCAGCGTGCGGGCCGCGACGGCCAGCGCCGCCGCGCCCCGGTCGGTCATCGTCCAGCGCCCGCCGGGGCCGCAGGTGGCGACGTTCAGGCAGCAGTGGTCGGCCGGGTTGCGCCGGCCGCTCCAGGCATACCAGGGCGAGAAGACCGAGCCCATGAAGCCGATCACCGAGATCGCGCGGGCGCCGTCGTCGGAGATCCCGTCGAGATACCACCAGGCGTAGCCGTCCGGCGGAACCGCGAGGTCGAAGCACGGTCCCGCATGATCGCCTCGGCCGCGTGCCGGCCGGAGAGGGTGGCCATCGGGATCCCCGCCCCCGGATGCGCCCCGCCCCCCGCCAGGTAGAGGCCCGCGACCGGCGTGCGCGCCGTCGGCCGGGCGAAGGCCGCCGTCAGGCCGTGCGGGCTCCGCCCGTAGAGGGAACCGGCCGATGCGGGAAACAGCGCCGCAAAGCCCGCGGGCGTCGTCAGCGCGCCCGCCGGCGGTTCCGGCGCGAAGCTCAGGCCGCGCGCGGCCAGCGTGCGGAACACCCGTGTTCGGCATGGGGCCTCCTCCTCGGCCGCACCGAGCGTCAGCGGCGGGCCGTTCATGATGATCTCGAACCGTTCGACCGGGGGCGGGGTCAGGCCCGCGCCGCGGTCCCCGGCGCAGAGGTAGAGCGTGGGGTCGTCCGGCGGGCGGCCGGCGGCGAGCGCGTCGAACTCGGTCCTCGGCTCGGCGCCGAAGAACACCGTGTGATGCGCGAGCTCCGGGCCGGCCGGCGTGGCGGCGAAGGCCCAGACATAGGCCGAATGGCTGCGCGGCTCGGTGGCGCGGCGATGGACGGCGCCGCGCGCCCCCTGCCCGAGCAGCCCCTCGGCCAGGGCGCGCGGGTCGCCGGCGAAGACGATGCGGTGGGCGAGCAGGCGGCGTCCGTCCGAGGTGTGGACCGCCACGGCCCGGCCGCCGCGCACCTCGATCTGCGCGGCCGCGGTGCCGAGCTCGGCGGTGACGCCGAGGCCCTCGGCCAGCGCCAGCATCGCCGCGGCGAGCCGGTGCATCCCGCCCTCGACGCGCCAGACCCCGCGCGCCTCGGAATGCCAGATCAGCCCGAGCACGGCGGGACTGAGGAAGGGCGAGCCGCCGACGTAGGTCGCGTAGCGGCCGAAGAGCTGGGCGAGGCGCGGCTCGGCGAAGCGGCGGGCGAGGGCGCCGGCGAGCGTCCGGCCGGGCAGGAGCAGCGGCCAGAGCCGGGGCCGGAGCGCCGCGGCGAGCGCGAGCCGCACGGGGCGCGGCCGGGCGGCCTGCATCATCGGCGCGTCGAAGGCCTCGAACAGCCGGCGGGCGGTGTCCGAGAAGGCGCGGAAGTCGGCCTCGGCGCGGGCGCCGGCGAAGGCGCGGACTGCCGCGGCGCTGGCCTCCGGTTCGGCGAACAGGTCGAGCCGGGCACCGTCGGGCCAGTAGTGGCGGGCGAGGAGCGGTTCGGGGACGAGCGTCACGTGGTCGTCGAGCCGCGCGCCGCAGTCGGCGAAGAGCGCCTCGAAGACCGGTTTCATGGTGACGACCGTGGGCCCCGCGTCGACCGGCCCGGCCGGGCTCGGCAGGCAGCGCATCTTGCCGCCGGGCCAGGGGTGGCGGTCGAGCAGCGTGACCGCGAGGCCGGCCCGGGCGAGGCGCGCGGCGGCGGCGAGCCCGCCCATGCCCGCGCCGATCACCACCGCCCTTTCCCCGTGCCGCGCGGCCATGCGGTCAGCGCCCCCCGAGTGACCGACTCCGTTGACAGGCGAGGATAGACTGTCCACACTGATTTACAAATAGGATGTCCAGCAGGATTTACATCCTGCCGGACCCGAGAGGGGGCACGCCATGTCCGCAGGGCCATCCGGAGGCGCAGCAGCGATTCCGGCGCGCATCGAGGCGGCGGTGGCCGCGGCGATCCGCCGGGGGCAGTCGGGGGAGGCGCCGCCCCGTCTGGCCGCGGCGCTCGACTATGCGGTGACGCCCGGCGGCGCACGGATCCGGCCGACGATCCTGCTCAGCGTCGCGCTCGCCTGCGGCGACGACCGGCCGGCGCTGGCCGATGCCGCGGCGGCGGCGCTGGAGCTGATCCACTGCGCGAGCCTCGTGCACGACGACCTGCCGATGTTCGACGACGCCGCGATGCGCCGCGGCAAGCCCTCGGTGCACCGGGCCTTCTCGGAGCCGCTTGCGCTGCTCGCCGGCGACAGCCTGATCGTGATGGCCTTCGGCGAGCTTGCCCGCGCGGCACGGATCGACCCCGTCCGCGGTGCGGAGCTCATCCGCCTGCTGGCCGAGCGGACCGGGATGCCGGGCGGGATCTGCGCCGGGCAGGGCTGGGAGAGCGAGCCCTCGGTCGATCTCTCGGCCTACCACCGCGCCAAGACCGGGGCGCTGTTCGTCGCGGCGACGCAGATGGGCGCCGTGGCCGCCGGGCAGGAGGCCGAGCCCTGGGAGGAGCTCGGGGCGCGGATCGGCGAGGCCTTCCAGGTCGCCGACGACCTGCGCGATGCGCTGGGCGATGCCGAGAGCCTCGGCAAGCCCTGCGGGCAGGACGCGATCCATGCCCGCCCGAACGCGGTGGCCGAACTGGGGGTGCAGGGGGCGATCCGGCGGCTGACCGACATCCTTGCCGGCGCGATCGCCTCGATCCCGTCCTGTCCGGGCGAGGCGATGCTGGCGGCGATGGTGCGCAGGACGGCCGAGCGGCTCACGCCCGTGGCGCCGGCCCGGGCGAGGGCGTGAACGCGGAGCGGGCGGGGGCCGGCGTGGGGGGCTGTCTGCCCCCCGTCCCCGCCGGGGGCGGGGACTCCCCCCGAGGATACTTGGGAAAAGGGGAAGGGCAGGGCGATGGCTGACCTCGCCCCTCCGCTGCGGCGGCGGCGCGCCCTGCCGGGCTGGCGGCGCTGGCGCAACCGGCGCGCGGCCGACCCCGCCTTCCAGGCCTGGGCCTCGGGATGCGTGCTGACGCGCGGGATCGCCCGGCGGGACGGCGAGCGCCTGTTCGACCTGGTGGCCGGGTTCGTGCATTCGCAGATCCTGCTCGCGCTGGTCGAGCTCGACCTGCTGCGCGCGGCGCTCGACCGGCCGGTGGGGACCGCGGCGCTGGCCGGGCGGGCGGGCGTCCGGCCGGAGCGGATGGAGGCGCTCATGCGCGGGGCGGCGGCGCTGGGGCTCGTCGAGCGTGCCGGCGCGGGCTGGCAGACGGCGCGGCTCGGCGCGGCGCTGCTCGGCGTGCCGGGTCTTGCCGGGATGATCCGCCACCACCGGATCCTCTACCGCGACCTCGCCGATCCGGTGGCGCTGCTGCGCAGCGCGGGCGGCGGCGAGCTCGCCCGGTTCTGGCCCTATGTCCTGGGGCCCGGCGCGGCCGAGGATCCCGAGGCGGCGCGGCGCTATTCCGACCTGATGGCCGAGACCCAGGGGCTGGTCGCCGAGGAAGTGCTGCGGCTCGTCGATCTCTCGGGCGTGCGGCGGCTGATGGACGTGGGCGGCGGGACGGGCGCCTTCCTTGCCGCCGCGGGCCGCGCCTGGCCCGGCCTTGCCATGACGCTCTTCGACCTGCCGGACGTCGTTGCCGCAGCGCCGCCGCGCCTGGCCCGGGCCGGTGTGGCCGACCGCGTCGCGCTGGCGGCCGGATCGTTCCGCGACGGGCCGCTGCCGGCGGGGGCCGATGCCGTCTCGCTGGTTCGCGTGCTCTACGACCACGGCGACGAGACCGTCGCGCTGCTGCTCGCGCGGGTGTTCGAGGCGCTGCCGCCGGGCGGGCGGGTGATCGTGGCCGAGCCGATGTCGGGTGGCGACCGGCCCGAGCGCGCGGGCGATGCCTACTTCGCCTTCTACTGCATGGCGATGGGGACGGGCCGGGTCCGCTCGGCCGCAGAGATCGCGGCGGCGCTGGCCGCGGCAGGCTTCGCCGGCATCCGCACGCGCCGCGGCCGCCGCCCCTTCATCGCCTCGGTCGTGGAGGCGGTGCGGCCGCCTTGAGGCGGCGGCGGGGCGCGAATGTGTCAAAAAGGTTTGACAAGACCATGTGTCAAGCTAAGCTGACAATCGGGTGTCACAGGGCAGCAGTGCCGCGCGGCCGCGAGTCGCGACGCCCGGGGGAGAGCTGAAGTGGAGAGCAGCGCCGTCATCCTCGAGGGACCGAAGCACCTCGGTCTCGGCTGCGTGCGGCTGACCCCGCCCGGCGAGGACGACCTGGTGGTGGAGATCGCGCATTCGGGCATCTCCACCGGCACCGAGAAGCTGTTCTGGTCGGGCCGGATGCCGCCCTTCCCCGGCATGGGCTATCCGCTGGTGCCCGGCTACGAGTCGGCCGGCGAGGTGGTGGAGGCGCGCCCGGCCTCGGGCTTCCGGCCCGGCGACCGGGTCTTCGTGCCCGGCGCCAACTGCTACGGCGAGGTCAGGGGCCTGTTCGGCGGCGCTGCCCGCCGCCTGGTGACCAAGGCGGCGCGGGTGACGCGGATCGACCCGGCGCTGGGGCCCGAAGGCGCGCTGCTGGCGCTTGCCGCCACCGCACGGCATGCGATGGCCGGGCTCGGCCACGCGCTGCCCGAGCTGATCGTCGGGCACGGCGTGCTCGGGCGGCTGCTGGCGCGGCTCACGCTGGCCGCCGGCGCGCCGCCGCCCACGGTCTGGGAGGTGGATGCGGCGCGCATGGACGGGGCGCAGGGCTATCCGGTGATCCGCCCCGAGGCCGATCCGCGGCGCGACTACCGGGCCGTCTACGACGCCTCGGGCAACGGCGCGCTGCTCGACGAGCTCGTCGCGCGCATCGCGAAGGGCGGCGAGATCGTGCTGGCCGGGTTCTACACCGAGCCGCTCAGCTTCGCCTTCCCGCCCGCCTTCATGAAGGAGGCGCGGATCCGCGTCGCCGCGGAATGGACGCGCGACGACCTCGTGGCGACGCGGGCGCTGATCGATGCGGGCGCGCTGTCGCTTTCGGGCCTCGTCACCCACAGCGCTCCGGCCGCCGAGGCGCCGCAGGCCTACCGCACCGCCTTCGGCGATCCGGCCTGCCTGAAGATGATCCTGGACTGGGGAGAGGTCCGATGACGCTCGATGTGCCGAACCTCAGGGACTTCGACGCCCGGCTGAGGGCCGAGGCCGCCGAGGAGCCGACGCTGGAGGTTCCCGCGGGCGAGCCCGCGAAGAAGACGCAGATCATCGCGATCTACGGCAAGGGCGGGATCGGCAAGTCGTTCACGCTGGCCAACCTTTCCCACATGATGGCCGAGATGGGCAGGCGCGTGCTGCTGATCGGCTGCGACCCGAAGTCGGACACGACCTCGCTGCTCTTCGGCGGCAAGGCCTGCCCGACGATCATCGAGACCTCGACCCGCAAGAAGCTGGCCGGCGAAGAGGTCAAGATCGGCGACGTCTGCTTCAAGCGCGGCGGTGTCTTCGCGATGGAACTGGGCGGGCCGGAGGTGGGGCGCGGCTGCGGCGGGCGCGGCATCATCCACGGCTTCGAGCTCTTGGAGAAGCTCGGCTTCCACGACTGGGATTTCGACTACGTGCTGCTCGACTTCCTGGGCGACGTGGTCTGCGGCGGCTTCGGCCTGCCGATCGCGCGCGACATGGCGCAGAAGGTGATCATCGTCGGGTCGAACGACCTGCAGTCGCTCTACGTGGCGAACAACGTCTGCTCGGCGGTGGAATACTTCCGCAAGCTCGGCGGCAACGTCGGCGTGGCGGGCATCGTGATCAACAAGGACGACGGCACCGGCGAGGCCGCGGCCTTCGCCCAGGCGGTGAGGATCCCGATCCTCGCCTCGATCCCGGCCGACGAGGACCTGCGGCGGAAATCGGCCAACTACCAGATCGTCGGCAGCCGCGCCTCGAAATGGGGCCCGCTGTTCGAGGCGCTGGCCGGCAACGTCGCCGCGGCACCGCCGCTGCGGCCGAAGCCGCTCAGCCAGGACGAGCTGCTGGGCCTGTTCAGCGCCGAGACGACCGGCGCCGGCTTCGTGCTGGAGCCGGCCACCGACCAGGACATGCGCGGCAAGAACGCGCAGCCGAAGCCCTCGCTGGAAGTGGTCTACGACGATGTTTGACCTCGACCGCCTCGCCGCCTTCGACCGCGGGCTCGCCGCCCTGCCGACACGCGCCCGCGCCGCTCCGCCCCTGGCCGCCGCCGCGGAGCCTGCGGCCCCGGTAATGCGCTGCACCATGACCGAGCGGCTCGGCGTGGAGCCGCTTTGCCCCTTCGCCAGGATCGAGGCCGCATGACCGGAGAGGTGAGATACGACCGCGCCCACGAGGCGGAGGTTCTCGCCGGACCCGGCCGGGAGGAGGCGCCGGCGCCGCCGCGCGGCGGCGACGGCCTGGGCTGCCACGCGGGCGCCGCCGAGATGGAGGCGGCGGCACGCGCGGCCGGCAAGTCGGAGATCCTCGACCGCTATGCCGCCGACTACCCGCAGGGGCCGCACGACAAGCCGCAGTCGATGTGCCCGGCCTTCGGCAGCCTGCGCGTCGGGCTCCGGATGCGGCGGGTGGCGACCGTGCTGTCGGGCTCGGCCTGCTGCGTCTACGGCCTGACCTTCGTCTCGCACTTCTACGGCGCGCGGCGCAGCGTGGGCTACGTGCCCTTCAACTCCGAGACGCTGGTCACCGGCAAGCTCTTCGAGGACATCCGCGACGCGGTGCACGAGCTTGCCGACCCCGACCGCTACGACGCGGTGGTGGTGACCAACCTCTGCGTGCCGACCGCCTCGGGCGTGCCGCTGAAGCTGCTGCCCTCGGAGATCAACGGCGTCCGCATCGTCGGCATCGACGTGCCGGGCTTCGGCGTGCCCACCCATGCCGAGGCGAAGGACGTGCTGGCGGGCGCCATGCTCGCCTATGCCCGGGCCGAGGCCGAGGCCGGGCCGGTGGCCGCGCCCGATCACGTGAAGGCGGCGGGCGGCCGGGCCGACCGGCCGACGGTGAGCTTCCTGGGCGAGATGTTCCCCGCCGACCCGGTGATGCTCGGCGCGATGCTGGCGCCGATGGGGCTGGCGGCGGGGCCGGTCGTGCCCTGCCGGGAGTGGCGGGAGCTCTACGCCGCGCTCGATGCCCGGGTCTGCGCGGCGATCCATCCCTTCTACACCGCGTCGATGCGCGAGTTCGAGGCGGCCGGGCGGCCGGTGGTGGGTTCGGCGCCCGTGGGCCGCGACGGGACGGCAGCCTGGCTCGCGGCGGTGGGGCAGGCGGCCGGGGTGGCGCCGGAGCGGATCGCGGCGGCGCAGAACGCCTTCCTGCCCGCGGTGGACGCCGCGCTGAAGGCGGCGCCGGTGAAGGGCACGATCACCCTTTCGGGCTACGAGGGATCGGAGCTGCTGGTTGCGCGGCTCTTGATCGAGAGCGGGGCGGAGGTGCCCTATGTCGGCACCGCCTGCCCGCGCACCAGGGCCGGCGAGGCCGACCGGGAGTGGCTCGAGGCGCATGGCGCGAAGGTGCAGTTCCGCGCCTCGCTGGAGCAGGACCTCGCCGCGATGGAGGCGGTGCGCCCCGACCTGGCCATCGGCACCACGCCGGTGGTGCAGCGCGCGAAGGAGCTGGGGCTTCCCGCGCTCTACTTCACGAACCTCATCTCGGCGCGGCCGCTGATGGGCCCGGCCGGTGCGGGCAGCCTCGCCGAGGTGGTCAACGCCGCGATCGGCAACCGGGGCCGGATGGAGCGGATGCGGGACTTCTTCGAGGGCGTGGGCGAAGGCGACACCGCCGGCGTCTGGGAAGGGGAGCCGAACCTGCGCCCCGATTTCCGGGCGATCCACCTCAGGAAGCTGGAGAAGCAGGAACGTGCGCGAAAGGCGGAGGAGATGATCTGATGCCGGAGTTCCGTGCGCAGATGCGGAGGCACAGGGCGTGCACAGCGCGTGCACAGGGCGTGCACC
>JANZZL010000069.1 GCA_026419405.1 Paracoccaceae bacterium
GCGCAGGAGCTGTGCCGCTATGCCACCGAGCGCGGGGTGCGCATCCTGCCCGGCATCGCCATCGGCAGCTATGGCGGCATCTACTGGGAGGGCGACAGCCCCTGGAACCTCGCCACCTGGCTGAAGGCGCATCCGGAGAACGCCGCGAGCCTGGAGCGCGGGGTCGGTTTCCAGATCGCCGACCTGGCCTTTCCGCTGAACTTCCCGCGATCGGACTACACGCTTTCGGCCTGCCCTTCGCGCCCTGCGACGATGGAGTGGATGGAAGAGGGCGTGGCCTGGCTGGCCGAGACCTTCGAGATCGGCGGGATCAACATCGAGGCGGGGGATTACGGGGTCTGCGGCTGCGATCTCTGCGTGAAGCGGCGGGCCAACGAGGCCGAGGCGGCGCGGCGGGCGCGCGAGCACGGCGACTACTGGTCGCATACGGACATGGCCGACAACTTCCCCCGCCTCTACCACCGGGCGAAGGCGATCCGGCCGGATGCCTGGATCTATTCCGAGATCCAGTGGGACAACCTGCTCGACCCGGTGGCGCGCGAGGCGCAGGCGCGGCTGCCGCGGGGCGGCATCTACCAGCACACGACGAACCGCACCTACTGGGGGCGGATCCGGGCAGAGCTGACGGCGGACTACGTGGCGGCGCTGCCGATGCAGCCCAACGTGCTGCGCTGCCAGTTCGCCTGCCAGTGGAACGGCGACGAGCGGACCGAGCGCTATGCGCTGAACGGGCCGGTCTTCACCGAGATGGCGGCGCTGTGCGCGCGAACGGGATTGCAGGGGCTCACGATCTGGGGCGAGCCCTCGCCCTATCACGCGACGGTCGAGCTTTCCTATCTTGCCTTTGCGCGGGCCTCCTGGGCGCCGGGCCTGACCTGGGAGCGGTTCCTCGCAGAGACTGCGGGGCCGCTTCTGGGCGGGGCGGAGGCGGCAGCCGAGTTCGCGGCGATCGCGCGCGAGCTGGACGGGGCCCAGGTCCTCGATCCCGAACGCCTGCGGGTCCTGGCCAGGCGGGCTGCGGCGCACCGGGCCGGTGACGCGGCCGGGCGGCGCTGGCTGAGCCTTGAGGACCAGATCGCGCGGCGGCTCTACATGGGGGCCTGAACGGCGCCGTGGCGCAGGTCAGAAGTCGAGGTTCTCGACCGACAGGGCGTTCTGCTGGATGAACTCGCGCCGGGGTTCGACGACATCGCCCATGAGCTTGGTGAAGATGTCGTCGGCCTCGGCCACGTCGTCGATCCTGACCTGGAGAAGCGTGCGGGCGGCCGGATCGAGGGTGGTCTCCCAGAGCTGGTCGGGGTTCATCTCGCCCAGGCCCTTGTAGCGCTGGAGGGTGAGGCCCTTCTCGCCCTCGGCGAGGATCGCGGCGAGTAGCGCGGTGGGGCCGTGGATGGGCTGGGTCCGGTCCTTGCGGACCAGGGTGGCGAGGCCGCCATAGGTCTCGGCCAGCGCGGCCGTATGGGCGGCCAGACGCCGCGCCTCGCCCGAGCCCAGGACCGGCCCGTCGAGGGTGCGCACCTCCTCGACCCCGCGGACCGAGCGGGCGAAGCGCAGGCCGTGGTCCTGCGTCGGCCGGCCCGACCAGCCACGCTCGTACTCGACGGCCACGGCATCGAGACGGCGGGCGACCGCATCGGCCACCCCCTGCGCGTCCTCGTCGACGCGGCCGGGGAGGAGCGCCCCGGCGATCGCCGCCTGCTCGAGGATGCGGGCGGGGTAGTGGGTTGGGAAGGCGCGCAGGATGCGCGAGACGACGCGCGCCTCCTCGACGACGCGCGCAAGGTCGGCGCCGGTGATCTCCTCTCCCGTGCCGAGCCTGAGGATCGTGCCCTCGACGCCCTGCCGGATCAGGTAGTCCTCGAGCGCGGCCTGGTCCTTGAGATAGACCTCGGACTTGCCGCGGCTGACCTTGTAGAGGGGCGGCTCGGCGATGAAGAGATGGCCGTGCTCGATCAGCTCGGGCATCTGCCGGTAGAAGAAGGTGAGGAGCAGGGTGCGGATATGCGCCCCGTCCACGTCGGCATCGGTCATGATGACGATCTTGTGGTAGCGCAGCTTGCCCAGATCGAACTCGTCGCGCCCGATCCCGGTGCCGAGCGCGGTGATCAGCGTGCCGATCTGCTCGGACGACAGCATCCGGTCGAAGCGGGCGCGCTCGACATTGAGGATCTTGCCGCGCAGCGGCAGGACCGCCTGGTTCCGGCGCTCGCGCCCCTGCTTGGCCGACCCGCCGGCGCTGTCGCCCTCCACGAGGAACAGCTCGGAGAGCGCGGGATCCTTCTCCTGGCAGTCGGCCAGCTTGCCCGGAAGGCTGGCCACGTCCATCGCCGTCTTGCGGCGGGTGAGCTCGCGCGCCTTGCGCGCCGCCTCGCGCGCGAGCGCCGCCTCGATGATCTTGCCGACGATCGCGCGCGCATGGACCGGGTTCTCCTCGAACCACTCGGCAAGCTTCTCGCCCACCAGGGTCTCGACGGCCGGGCGGACCTCGGACGAGACGAGCTTGTCCTTGGTCTGGCTGGAGAATTTCGGGTCGGGCACCTTGACCGACAGGACACAGGTCAGGCCCTCGCGGGCGTCGTCGCCCGTGAACTCCACCTTCTCGCGCCGGGCGATGCCGCTGTCCTGGGCGTATTTGCCGATCACCCGTGTCAGCGCGCCGCGGAATCCCGCCAGATGGGTCCCGCCGTCGCGCTGGGGGATGTTGTTGGTGAAGGGCAGCACCGTCTCGTGGTAGCTGTCGTTCCACCACATGGCGATCTCGATCCCGATGCCGCCGCGTTCGCCGGCCATGAAGATCGGCTCGGGCATGACCGGGGTCTTGTGGCGGTCGAGATAGCGGACGAATTCGCGCACGCCGCCCTCGTAGTAGAGATCGGCATGAAGCGGCTCGGCCGGCCGCTCGTCGTCAAGCACGATGCGCACGCCGGAGTTCAGGAAGGCAAGCTCGCGCAGGCGGTTCTCGAGCGTGCGGAAGCTGTAGTCGAGGTTGGCGAAGGTGCCGTCGGGGCGGTTCGTGCGTGCGGCGGCAAGGAAACGCACCTCGGTGCCCTTCTCGCCCGGCGGGGCCTCGCCCACCACCCGCAGCGGCACGACCGTGTCGCCCATCTCGAAACGGGCATAGTGCTCCTTGCCGTCGCGCCAGATCCGCAGGTCGAGCCATTCGCTGAGCGCGTTGACGACCGAGACGCCGACCCCGTGCAGCCCGCCCGAGACCTTGTAGGCGTTCTGGTCGAACTTCCCGCCCGCATGAAGCTGGGTCATGATCACCTCGGCCGCCGAGACGCCCTCGGTCGGGTGCATGTCGACGGGGATTCCGAGCCCGTTGTCGCGGCCCGAGACGCTGGAATCGGCATGGATCCGGACGCGGACCTCGGTGGCATGGCCCGCCAGCGCCTCGTCGATGGCGTTGTCGACGACCTCGTAGACCATGTGGTGCAGTCCCGAGCCGTCATCGGTATCGCCGATATACATGCCCGGCCGCTTGCGCACGGCCTCCAGTCCCTTGAGAACCTTGATGGAATCGGCGCCGTAATCGCCCGGCTTCGCCGCCTTGTCCGACATGTCTGCCCGCCTCTGGTCTTGCCGGCATCTTATAGCGGTCGGCCGGGGGATTGTCACGCCGAAGGCCCAAGATGTGGTGTCGGCCGGCGCCCCGTGTCGCGCCCACCGGGCCCGCGGGGATGCGGTTGCACAACCGCATCCCCTGCCGCCGCGCGGCGGCAGGGGGCGGGCCCCGCGCGGGGCCCGCCGCGCCGCGCCCTCACGCCCGGCGGACCTGCGAGGCGCCCTCCGCCTCGGTCACCTCGAGCCGGTCGCCGCGCGCCCCGAGTGCCGCAAAGAGCTCGGGTCCCGTGCCGGTCATCAGCGCCTGCACGCCCAGCGCCACGACCTCGTCGTAAAGCGCGGCACGGCGCCCGTCGTCGAGATGTGCGGCGATCTCGTCGAGCAGCAGCACCGGCGCGGCCCCCGATCCGGCCAGCGCCCGCGCATTCGACAGGACGAGCGAGACGAGCAGCGCCTTCTGCTCGCCCGTCGAGCAGAGCGACGCTTCCATCCCCCGGGCGCGCCAGACCGCGCGGAGGTCGTCGCGGTGAGGCCCGGCCAGCGTGCGGCCGGCCGCCATGTCGCGTTCCCGCCCCTCGGCGAGAGCGGCGCGCAGGCCCGCCTCGTCGCGGTCCGCAGGCGCGTCGTCGGGCGCCACCAGGGCAAGGTCGGCGGCCGGAAAGGCGGTTGCCGCGGCATCCTGCGCGGCCGCGATGCGGGCCAGGGCCATGGCGCGGCCGGCAGCGATGGCCGCCCCCGATGCGGCCATCTGCGCCTCGAGCGCGTCGAACCAGCGCGCATCGCGCAGCCCCTCGCGCAGCAGGCGGTTCCTCTCGCGCATCGCCCGCTCGTAGGCCAGCGAGACGTCGGCATGGGCGGGCTCGAAGCTCAGCGTCATGCGGTCGAGGAACCGGCGGCGCCCCTCGGCCCCCTCGATCCACAGCCGGTCCATCGCCGGGACCAGCCAGATGAGCCGCAGGACGCGCCCGAGCGCCGTCTGGGTGGCGGCCTTGCCGTCGACGAGGACGCTGCGCGCCTCGCCGGGGGCGGCGCCCGTCTCGATCTCGCGGCTGCCCTCGCCCGTCACCACGGTTGCCGCCACCTTCCAGCCCAGCGCCTCGGGCCGCCGCGCCAGTTCGGCCGGGGCGGCACGGCGCAGGCCGCGGCCCGGCGACAGCATCGACACCGCCTCGAGGATGGCCGTCTTGCCCGCGCCGTTCGGCCCGAAGATGGCGACCGGGCGGCCGTCGAGGACGAGTCGGAGGTGCCGGTGCGAGCGGAAATGCGAGAGGGACAGGTCCGAGATCACCCGCGCACCTTCATCCTGGCGGAAATACTCCGGGGGTCCGGGGGCAGCGCCCCCGGCCCGGTCAGACGCGCATCGGCATCACGACATAGACGGCGCTGGTGTCGTTGCCCTCGCGCATCAGCGTCGGGTCGCCCGAGGAATTGAACAGGAAGACGGCATTCTCGCGGTCGACCTGGCTGGCGATCTCGAGCAGGTACTTCGCGTTGAAGCCGATCTCCAGCACGTCGTCGGAATAGGCGACGGCCAGCTCCTCCTCGGCGGCGCCGGTGTCCGGCGCGTTGACCGACAGGACGAGGCGGTCCTCGTCGAGCTTCATCTTCACCGCGCGCGAGCGCTCCGACGACACGGTGGCCACGCGATCCACCGCGCGGGCGAACTCGGCCGCGTCGACCTCCAGCCGGCGCGGATTGGCGGTGGGGATGACGCGGCTGTAGTCGGGGAAGGTGCCGTCGATGACCTTCGATGTCAGCGTGATCCCCGGGGTGGCGAAGCGCACCTTCGTCTCGCTGACCGAGACCGCGATCTGCGCCTCGTCGTCCTCAAGCAGCTTGCGCAGCTCGCCCACCGTCTTGCGCGGCACGATCACGCCGGGCATGGCCTCGGCCCCGGCCGGCAGGTCGGCATCGATCCGCGCCAGGCGGTGGCCGTCGGTGGCCACGCAGCGCAGGACCGGCCCGCCCTCGCCGCGGGCGACATGCATGTAGACGCCGTTCAGGTAGTAGCGCGTCTCCTCGTTCGAGATGGCGAACTTCGACTTGTCGAAGAGGCGCCGCAGCACGGGGGCGGGAACGGTGAAGTTCGTCGCGTATTCCGACGAGGCCATCACCGGGAAGTCCTCCTTCGGCAGGGTGGCGAGGTGAAAGGTCGAGCGCCCCGCCTGGACGGTCAGCCTGCCGGCCGCGCCGTCGTCGGACAGCTGCACCAGCGCGCCATCGGGCAGCTTGCGGACGATCTCGTGCAGGGTGACGGCCGAGACGGTGGTGGCGCCGGGGCGCTCGACGCGGGCGGGCGCGCGATCGACCACCTCGATGTCGAGGTCGGTGGCCCGCAGCGAGACGCCTTCGCCCTCTGCCTCGATCAGCACGTTGGCGAGGATCGGAATGGTATTCCGCCGTTCGACGACCGACTGCGCCTGGCCGACCGCCTTGAGCAGCGCCGCCCGTTCGATGCTGAGCTTCATCCGCGTAAACCCCCCAGTTGCCGGGACGGCAAACCTAGCCGTTTTGCCATGCCGGGCAAGCGATTTCGGCAGGAATCGGGGGGATTTGCAAGGCCGGGCGCGGGGCGCGGGTCATGCCTCGAGCAGGCGCCGCAGGAGGTCGATGTCCTCGTTGAGCTGGCTGTCGGTCTGGCGCAGTTCGTCGACCTTGCGGATGCCGTGCATGATGGTCGTGTGGTCGCGCCCGCCGAAGCGGCGCCCGATCTCGGGCAGCGAGCGCGTCGTCAGGTGCTTGGCCAGATACATCGCCACCTGGCGGGGCCGGGCGATGGTGCGCACCCGCTTCGGCCCGATCATGTCCGAGAGCCGGACGTTGAAGTGTTCGGCCACCTTGCGCTGGATCTCCTCGATCGTGATCTTGCGGTCGGAGGCGCGCAGAACGTCGGCAAGGCAGTCCTGGACGAGTTCCAGGGTGATCTCGCGGCCGACGAGGCTGGCAAAGGCGAAGAGCCGGGTCAGCGCGCCCTCGAGCACGCGGACATTGCTGGTGATGCGGTGGGCGAGGAATTCCAGCACGCCGGGCGCGATGACGAGGCCGGGATAATCCTCGCGATACATGACGACCTTCTGCTGGAGGATCGACAGGCGCAGCTCGTAATCGGTCGGGTGCAGGTCGACGACGAGGCCGCATTGCAGGCGCGAGCGGATGCGCTCCTCGAGGTCCTTGATCTCGCCCGGCGCACGGTCGGCGGAGATGACGATCTGCTTGTTCTGGTCGACGAGGGCGTTGAAGGTGTGGAAGAACTCCTCCTGCGTGCTGTCCTTGCCGGCGATGAACTGGACGTCGTCCACCATCAGCACGTCCACCGAGCGGAACAGCGTCTTGAACGACATCATGTCCTTGTCGCGCAGCGCCTGGACGAAGCGGTACATGAACTGCTCGGCCGACAGGTAGACGACGCGGAGCTCGGGGCGGCGGCCCTGCAGCTCCCAGGCGATCGCATGCATCAGGTGCGTCTTGCCGAGGCCCACGCCGCCGTAGAGGAACAGCGGGTTGAAGGTGACCGGGCCGCCCTCCGCGACCCGGCGCGCGGCGGCATGGGCCAGCGCGTTCGGCTTGCCGACGACGAAGCTCTCGAAGGTGAAGCGGGCATCGAGCGGCGCGCCCGGCAGGTCGGGCTCCTCGGCCGCCGGGCGGCCGGGGCGGCGGCCCGGCCGTGCCGGCCGCACGGGCTCCTCGGCCGCCTCGGCCGTGCCCCCTGCCGCGGGGCTGAACTCGAGCCGCTTGACCTTCACGCCCGAGCCGGCGAGCAGGCGCAGGATCTGGTCGCCGTAGTTGCGCGAGACCCAGTTGCCGACGAAGGTCGTCGGGACTTCGAAGTGCGCCACGTCGTTCCGGAGCTCGGCGAACCTGATCGGTTCGATCCAGGTGGTGAAGTTGTTCTGCCCGACCGTCCGGCGCAACTCGGCAAGCACTCGTCCCCAGGTCTCTTCGGTCATTCTTCCGTGCCCATCAGCTCCCGTATCTCTTGCGCGGCGGCGGGAATGGCTCCGCTGCCGCACGAAACACATGGCCATGGGCCCGCCGCCGGCATGACGGCGGGTGGCGCTGGACGCCGGACTGCGGGGGCAATCCCCGCTCCTGTTTTCCATGCCGCAACGCGGCCAGCCGGACCGAAACCCAGCCCTGTGCGCGCGGCATGGCAGGCCGCCTCGCCAAGAACTTCGGGACACGGGCATGACATGCCCCCATGCGTCCCGATCGCACGAGCAAATCGCTCGATTGCAGCGGAGCGCTTCGAGCGGGTCCCTCAACCGCCCGACGGCCTCCTGCCCGTGCCTGGTCCCGTGTCCCCCCAAGACGACGTGAATCGCAGGAGCCAAGCTACCAAGGCGATTCCGAGAGCCGCAACAGAACTTCGTGCTTGACGCATCGATCGGCGGAACGAATCCCGAAGCCCTTGCACGCCTGCATCACAGGGTGACGACGCGGCCCGAGGCCCGCATCGCGCGCAATGAAAAACGCCGCCCGAAGGCGGCGTCCTGCGGTCGCTGGCGGGCGGGCGGCGGCCGGCTCAGCCGCCGAGCGCCTTCACCCGCGCCGCGAGGCGCGACATCTTCCGGGCGGCCGTGTTCTTGTGCAGGACGCCCTTGGTGACCCCGCGCATGAGCTCGGGCTGGGCTGCCTTGAGCGCCGCGGCGGCGGCGGCCTTGTCGCCGGAGGCGATCGCCTCCTCGACCTTGCGCAGGAAGGTGCGGATGCGCGACCGGCGCGCGGTGTTGACCGCGGTGCGGCGGACCGCCTGCCGCGCGCGCTTCTTGGAGGAGGGCGTGTTTGCCATCGGGTTTCCCACTTTCCGGGTCTGTCATTGCGTCGGCGCAAGAGACCCGGCATCGCGAACCGGATGATTCTGGCCTGAAGCGGGCCTCACGCGCATGTGGCGCGCTGCATTAGCGGAACTCGCCGGGATTGGGAAGCCGAAAAGCGCCCTCAGCGGTCGCGGAACTGCGGCTCGCGCTTCTCGAGGAAGGCCGACATGCCCTCCTTCTGGTCTTCCGTGGCGAACAGCGCATGGAACAGCCGCCGCTCGAACAGCAGACCCTCGCGCAGCGTGGTCTCGTAGCTGCGGTTGACGGCCTCCTTCACCGCCATCGCCGTCAGGGTTGACTTCTCGGCGATCTTGCGCGCCGCGGCCAACGCCTCCTCGATCAGCTTCTTGGCCGGGACCACGCGCGAGACGAGGCCCGCGCGTTCGGCCTCGGCGGCATCCATGAAGCGCCCCGTCAGCGTCATGTCCATCGCCTTCGACTTGCCGACGAAGCGGGTCAGCCGCTGGCTGCCGCCCAGTCCCGGCATGGTGCCGAGGTTGATCTCGGGCTGGCCGAACTTCGCGGTATCGGCGGCGATGATGAAGTCGCACATCATGGCAAGCTCGCAGCCGCCGCCGAGCGCATAGCCTGCCACCGCGGCGATGATCGGCTTGCGGCAGCGCAGGAGGCGATCGCTCTCGTCGGTGAAGAGATCCTCGGTGAAGGCATCCACGAAGCTCTTGGTCGACATCTCCCTGATGTCGGCACCCGCCGCGAAGGCCTTCTCCGAGCCGGTGATGACGAGGCAGCGCACCTTGTCGTTCGCATCCGCCTCGGCCACGGCCCGCGACAGTTCGCCCAGCAGTTCGGTGTTGAGCGCGTTCAGCGCCTCCGGGCGGTTCAGCCGGATCAGGGCGACGTAGTCCTCGATCTCGACGACGATCGTCTTGTAGGCCATGCGGGCATCCCCCGGGGTCGTTGCGCCGGGGCGGAGTCCTAGCAGCACCGGCGCCGGGTTCAAGCGCTCATCGGGGATCAGCGCTGGCAGGCCGGACAGTAGAAGGACGAGCGCCCCGACTGCACGATGCGCCGCACGCGGCCGGTGCAGCCGGGCCTGGGACAGGGCTCGCCCTCGCGGCCGTAGACGCGGAAGGCGTGCTGGAAATAGCCGAGTTCGCCGTCGGCGCGGCGGTAGTCGCGCAGCGAGGAACCGCCGGCCTCGATCGCCTCGGAGAGAACCTCGCGGATCACCGGGACGAGGCCCGCCACCCGCTGCGGGGCGATCCGGCCCGCCCTGCGCCGCGGCGAGAGGCCGGCACGGTGCAGGACCTCGCAGACGTAGATGTTGCCGAGCCCTGCGACGACGCGCTGGTCGAGCAGCGCGGCCTTCACGGGCGTGTCGCGCCCCCTGAGGCGGGCCACGAGGTAGTCCTCGTGGAAGGCGTTGCCGAGCGGTTCCGGGCCAAGCCCGGCAAGCAGCCGGTGCGCCTCGGCGCCTTCGGTCGCAACCAGGTCCATCGCGCCGAACCGGCGGGCATCGTTGAACGTGACGCGGGCGCCGCCCTCGACCTCCAGCGTCACGTGGTCGTGCGGCGAGGCGGCGGGGTGGTCGCGGTGGAACGCGCCGAGGATCCGGCCCGAGACGAGGATGCGCCCCGACATGCCGAGGTGCACGAGCAGGCTCTCGCCCGAGTCGAGATCCGCGAGGATGTATTTCGAGCGCCGCCGCAGCGCCAGCACCCGCCGCCCGGCCAGCCGTTCGGCCAGCCGCTCCGGGAGGGGCCAGCGCAGGTCGGGACGGCGCACCTCGGCAGCCAGGATCGCCCGGCCTTCCAGCACCGGCACGAGGCCGCGGCGCACCGTTTCCACTTCGGGCAGTTCGGGCAAGGGCGTCTCCCCAGGGGTCGAGAGGGTCGCATTGCGGCCCCCCCCGCGCGGCCTATAAGAAGGAGTGGTTTGCGCGGCACGGCAAGGGGCGATGGCGGAGGATCGGGGCAGGACGACCCATTTCGGCTTCCGGGAGGTCGCCGAGGAGGCCAAGGCCGGCCTGGTCCATGGCGTGTTCTCCTCGGTTGCCTCGCGCTACGACCTGATGAACGACCTGATGAGCGGTGGCATCCACCGGCTCTGGAAGGACGCGATGATGGACTGGCTCGCGCCCCGGCCCGGCCAGCGTCTGCTCGACGTGGCCGGCGGCACCGGCGACATCGCCTTCCGCTTCCTGCGCCGGGCCCCGGGGGCCGAGGCGGTGGTGCTCGACATGACCGAGGCGATGCTGGCCGAGGGCCGGCGGCGGGCCGAGGCCGGGAACCTCGCCGACCGGCTGGCCTGGGTCGCCGGCGATGCCATGGCGCTGCCGTTTCCCGATGCCAGCTTCGACGTCTACACGATCAGCTTCGGCATCAGGAACGTGACCCGCATCGAGGACGCGCTGTCCGAGGCCTTCCGCGTCCTGCGCCCGGGCGGCCGGTTCATGGCGCTGGAGTTCAGCCGGGTGCCGAATCCGGCCCTGCAATGGCTCTACGACCGGTATTCGTTCAACGTGATCCCGGCCATGGGGAAGGTCGTGACCGGCGACCGCGACAGCTACCAGTATCTGGTGGAGTCGATCCGCCGCTTCCCCGATCAGGAGAGTTTCGCGGCCATGATCCGCAGCGCCGGCTTCGATCAGGTGAAGTTCCGCAACCTGACGATGGGCGTCGCGGCCCTCCATTCGGGGTGGAAGCTCTGAAGGGACCGCACAACATCTGGCGGCTGGTCCGGACGGGGGCGACGCTCGAGCGCACCGGCGCCATGAGCGTGGTGCTCGAGGCCTTCCACGCGCCGCCGCACCTGCGCCTGGCGGCCCGGCTGCTCGGCTGGCCGTTCAAGTGGCTGGGCCTGCGCGGCGATCCCGCGATGCCGCCGGCCACCCGCGCGCTGACCGCGCTCGGACCCGCCTACATCAAGTTCGGCCAGGTTCTCTCGACGCGGCCCGATGTCGTGGGCGACGAGCTTGCCGCGCAGCTCAGGGTGCTTCAGGACCGCCTGCCGCCGTTCCCGACGGCGACGGCCAAGGCGATGATCGAGGCCGAGCTCGAGATTCCCGTGGACCAGCTCTTCAGCGAGTTCTCCGAGCCCGTGGCGGCCGCCTCGATCGCGCAGGTCCACCGCGCCCGGCTGGCCGACACCGGCGAGGATGTCGCGGTCAAGGTCCTGCGGCCGCGGATCGCGAAGGCGTTCCGCAAGGACATCGACGCCTTCTACCTCGCGGCCTGGCTGATCGAGTTCCTGTCGCCGGCCTCGCGCCGGCTGCGGCCGACCGACGTGATCCGGCACTTCGAGGGCGTGGTGATGGGCGAGCTCGACCTGCGGCTGGAGAGCGCCGCGGCGGCCGAGTTCGCCGCCAACACCGCGCGCGACGAGGGAATCCGCGTGCCCAGGCCGCACTGGTTCCTCTCGTCGCGCAACGTCATGACGCTCGGCTGGGCCGACGGCATCCCGATGGGCGATGTCGAGGCGATCCGCGCCGCCGGCCACGACACCGACGCCCTGGGCGAGCGTGTGCTCCAGCTCTTCCTGCGGCACGCGCTCCGCGACGGCTACTTCCACGCCGACATGCACCAGGGCAACCTCAAGGTGGCGCCCGACGGCGAGATCGTCGTCTACGATTTCGGGATCATGGGCCGGCTCGACGACTACACCCGCCGCGTCTACGCCGAGATCCTCTACGGTTTCATCCGCAAGGACTACCGCCGCGTCGCCGAGGTGCATTTCGAGGCAGGCTACGTGCCGGCCGACCGCGACGTGGACGAGTTCGCGCGGGCGCTGAGGTCGGTGGGCGAACCGATCTTCGGCATGGACGCGACGCGGATCTCGATGGGCCGGCTGCTCGCCTACCTCTTCGAGGTGACCGAACGCTTCGGGATGGAAACCCGCACCGAGCTGATCCTTCTCCAGCGCACGATGGTCGTGGTCGAGGGCGTCGCGCGTTCGCTCAACCCCACGATCAACATCTGGAAGGTCGCGCAGCCGATCGTCGAGGACTACATCCGGCAGAACGTGGGCCCGCGCGCGCTGGCGCGCGATTTGGCCCGCACGCTGCGCGTGCTTGCCCGGTTCGGGCCGAAGCTGCCGCAGCTTGCCGAGGCCGCGCTCGTCCGCCAGACGGCCGCCGAGCCCCCGCCGCCGCCTCGGCGTCAGCCCCTGCGCGACCTGGCGCTCGCCGCCCTGGGCGCCGCGGCGGGGGCGGCCGCGGTGCTTGCGGCGCTCTGGCACTGAGGGGCAGCAGGTCAGGCCCGGACCGACCCGCGCAGCGGCGCCGCCCCGGCCGGGGAGTGCCCGCGCCGGCCGTCACTGCGGACGGCGCAGGGCCGTCACCGAGGCGGCCGGCACCGGGGTGCCGCCGGCGAGAACCACCGTCGGTTGCCCGTTCTCGATCCGCGCCTCGGTCACCAGGCTGTAGGCGGCCGGTGTCGAGCTGGCGACGGGCATTCCGTTGGTGAAGCTCACCAGTTCGAAGCTGTAGAGGCCGGGCAGGACCGGACCGCCGCCGGCGCCGGTACCGTCCCACACGATCGGCTCCCGCGAGGGGGTGACGGGCAGGCGGCCGACCTCGCGGCCGTTCGCGTTCCGCACGACCAGTTCCGCCCGGTCGGCCCCCGGCGCGGGGTTCGGGTAGAGCGTCACCGGCGCGCCGTCGAAGCGCACCGGCGCCTCGGCGCGCGCCTCCATCCCGACCCAGCCGGCGATCTGTGCCATGCCGCCGCCGAACTGCGCGGCGATCGCCTCGAGGAGCTGGTTCGTGCGCACCTGCTGCTCGACTCCCGAGAAGGTGGCAAGCTGCACCGCGAATTCGTCCGAAGGCGTGGGGTTCAGCGGATCCTGGTTCTGGATCTGGGCGGTCAGCATCCGCAGGAAGGTCTGGAAGTCGGAGCTGATCACCGTCGGCTGCGTCTGGCTGCGCCCGGATGCGGCGGGAGAGATCGGGCTCGTGGTCGGGGAGATGGCCATGGCGGCATTCCTCTAGAGGCGGATGTCGAGACCCGCCGGCCGCAGCGGTCGCGTGCCGACGGGGGGCGAGAGCCGGTCGGCGCCCGGGGCGGCTCCGGCATCCCCGGTGCGGAGGCGGTCATCGGGTTCGTAGCGGTGCGTGCCGCCGCGGGCATCCTGCCGGGGGCCTTCGCCGCCGAAGCGGAAGGTCACGTCGCCGTAGCCGGCGGCGCGCAGGTCCCGCGCGAGAAGATCGGCATGGCGCCGGAAGAGGTCGAGCGTCTCCGAGCGTTCGGCGGCGATGTGCACCGAGAGCACGCCGTCGCTGCCCGAGAGCCCGACCCGCACCGGGCCGAGCTCGGCGGGATCGAGCACGAGCTCCACGCTGCCGTCGGAGACCAGCGATACCGCGGCGGCGACCTGCTGGACGGCGCCCGCCGCAACCTCCGGCCGGGGCGGAGGCGGCGCATGGAGCGGCGGCGCCCGGTGCAGGTCGGCGGGGGCGCGCGCAGGCGCCTCAGCGGCGAGGGCCAGGCCGTCCGGCGGCGGCACCGCTCCTGCCGCATGGTCGTCGTCGGCAACGGCATGGCGAACCGGCGGAGCCGGGTCGGCCGCCGCGGCTCCCTCACGGGTCAGGGGTGCGGCGGCACCCCCGCGGGGCTCCGTCGCGGGCGGTGGCGCAGGGGCCGGGGCGACCGCGCCGGCGACCTGGGCGACCGCGCCGGCGACCGGGCCAACCCCGCCGAAGACCGGGGCGACCGCGCCGGCGGCAGGGGCGACCCCGCCGCAGGCCGGGGCAGCGACCGCCGGACCCGCTCCTCCGGCGGCGGGCGAGGCCGGGGCCTGCTGGCCGGTCTGGCGCATTTCGGTCGTGTCGGCCCCGGGGCCTGCCGGCCCGGCGTCCGGCATGCGCGGCGTGATCGTGCGGGCAGGTTCGGCCTTGCCCCCATCCGGTCGGGTGCCGGATGCCGGCGGGCCCGCGATGGCCGCGACCTGCGCCGGCGGCCCCCCCGACCGCCGTTCCGGCGGCTCGGGCGGGGCCATGGCCGGCACCGGGCCTGCGGCCGGGCCGCCGCCGACTGCCCCGGCATCGGGCGCCGCCGCATGGGCGGTCGGGGAAATGCCCGGGGTCGGGCCGGCAGCCGGCGTGCGGGCCGCGAAGGCGGCAGCCGAGGCTGGCCCGCCGCGCACGGGGTGGTCCGGCTCCGCACGCGCGTCGGCGGCTGCAGCGGCAGCAGCATCGGCCCGGGCGGGGGCCGCCGTCCCGCCGGGGTCGCTCGCAGCCGCGAGACTGGCGGCGACGTCGCGTGCCGGACCTGCCGGCGCGGCCCGACCCGGGCGAGCCGTCGCCGGTCCGTCCGGCCGGGCTGCGCCATCCGCCGGCCTGCCCCCATCCGCGCCCGCCGTGGCGGCGGAGGTGTCGGGACGAGCCGCGCCGGCCAGGCGATCCGGCACGGGATGCGGCCCCGCGAGGTGCTCCGCCGACCGAGGCCCTCCGAGCGGGTGCCGCGCGGTCTCGGCGATCGGGGCGCGCCGCGCATCGCTGGCCGGCGCGGCCCGGTTCCCGCCCGAGCCCAGGTCAGGATCCGGTCCGGCCTCGACCGGCCCGGCGAGGGCCGCCATGGCGTGACGGTCGCCCGGAGTTCGGACCGGCAGGGGCTGCTCGGCTCCGATCGGCAGGGGCTGCTCGGCGTCCGCTGCGGGCGTCGAGTCGCTGCCTCGGGGGCCCGGCGGAGCTCTCTCGGCACCGCCATTGGCAGGAGGCGCGGACGGCGGATGCGCGCCGACCGGGGCGCGGATCGCCCCGGCCTCGGAGGTCGTCGGATGGACCTGTCCCTGCGACCGCGACGGCCGGACCGGAAGCGGCGCAACCGGAGGTGGCGCAACCGGCGCCGGCACGGGCGGGACGGGCGCGAACCTCTCCGGCGCGAAGCCGCCGACCGCCTCGGGCGCGCGCTCTCCCTCCTGTCCGGCCGCCTGTCCGGCCGTTGGCGACGCGGGCACCGCGGGGCGGGCATCGTCGGGCCCGGCCGGTTGCGGGCCGGGTCCGCCCGCCGGATCCGTCGGCTCTTCCGCCTCGGGGGTCGGAGCCAGCCGCCATGCCAGGAGCTGCGCCGGGCCGGGGCGGACCGCAGGCGCGGCGACCGCCGCGGGCGCCCGCGGCGCCGGCGCCTCGGCCAGCGGCGGCGCGGCGATGTCGAAACCGGCGGCGCCCGGTTCCTGCTCCGGCGTGGAAGCACCCCTGAGCAGGACGGGAACACACGGTTCGGCGAGGTCGACGGGACGCATCACGGTGTTCGGCCTTCTGCCAAGCTCGGCCCCGGTGATAGGCCGCAGGCCCTTACCGCTTCTTTACCGGGAGCGGACTATCCCGAGCGGGATGCAGCGAATTCGAGCGACTTGCCGTGATCCCCGGTCTTCCCGCCACCCCCTCTCCGCCCCCCTCCTCCCCTGCGGCACGGCAGGGCCAGGGTGACGCCGCGCTCCGCGCTGCGGCGGAACGGCTCGAGGCGACCTTCCTCGCCGAGATGCTGAAGGCGGCGGGCGTCGGGGCGCCGCGCCAGAGCTTCGGCGGCGGTCCGGGCGAGGACCAGTTCGCCTCGTTCCTGCGCGAGGAACAGGCCCGCGCCATGGTCGGCGCTGGCGGCATCGGTCTGGCCGAATCGCTGTTCGAGGCATTGAAGGAGAGGTCTGTTGACCGGGTCTGACGCAGCGGAAGCACTCCGCCGGCTGCTGGCCGAGGAGCGCGCGGCGCTGCTCTCGGGCGACCTCGCGGCCCTGGCCGGACTGATCGCTGCCAAGGAGGCGGCGCTCGAATCGCTCTCGGCATCGGGGGTGCCGTCCGATACGGCCGCGCTGGAGCGCCTGCGCGACCAGGCGGCGCAGAACCAGACCCTGCTCGACGCCGCGCTGCGCGGCGTGCGTTCCGTGCAGGAGCGGCTCGAGATGGCGCGGAGCGGCGGTCCGCCGCTTGCCTCCTACGATGCCCGCGGCCGCGCCACGACCCTCCCGACCGGACAGAGCAGCGTCCTGCGCCGCGCGTGAGGTGCCGCGGCGCCGGTGCGGTCGGGAAAGCTTGGCTCGAATTCTCAGGATCTCGCCGGGCCGGCTTAGGCTTCCCTTAGCGAATGACGGCGAGCCTCGCGGCTGCATCCGATGCGGATGGCGCGGCGCCCGGACAACGGCCCGCCGCTCCCGCCAGAAGGCCGTCAATGCCGCCGACGCGCGGTTCCCGAAACACGGCGCAAAAGCGCCGACGGACCAGAGGAATTCCCATGTCCAGCATCCTGACGAACACCAGCGCCATGGTCGCGCTGCAGACCCTGAAGGGCATCAACGCCAACCTCTCCAAGACCCAGGACGAGATCTCGACCGGCAAGTCGATCGCCACGGCGCGCGACAATGCCGCCGTCTGGGCGATCTCGAAGGTGATGGAATCGGACGTCAAGGGCTTCAAGGCCATCTCCGACAGCCTCTCGCTCGGCCAGTCCACCGTCACCGTGGCGCGCACCGCGGCGGAGACGGTCGCCAACCTGCTGACCGAGATCAAGGGCAAGGTCGTCGCCGCGCAGGAGGCGAACGTCGACCGCCAGAAGATCCAGACCGACATCGCGGCGCTGCGCGACCAGATCAACGCCGTCGTGAGCGCCGCGCAGTTCAACGGCCTGAACCTCGTGTCGGGGAACGAGGACGTGAACATCCTCTCCTCGCTCGACCGGGCGCCGAACGGCACCGTGACGGCATCGAACATCACCATCGCCCGGCGCGACCTGACGACCGCCGCGGGCGTCCTCGGCACCGGCACCGACCTGTCGGCCAACGCCACGCTGTCGGCTGCGGCGGCGACCAACACGGGCAACACGGCGACGATCACGCTCGCCGCCGACAGCGATGTCAGCGGCGATTCCTTCGAGATCACGGTGGGCGGCGCGACCGTCACCTTCTCGGCCGGCCAGCTGACCGGCGACCAGGATGCGGCGGCCAGTGCCATCTCGGGGGCGATCAACGCGCTGGGGCTCGTCGGCATCACCGCCTCGGCCTCGGGCGGGGTGATCACGCTGACCTCGACGCGGGCCTTCGAATCGGTTGCCGTGGCCGGCACGAAGAACGGCGGCGGGACCGGCATCACGCTCTCCGGCAGCTCGATCGCCGAGCGCGCCGAGACGCTGACCTTTTCGGGATCGGCGGCGGTGAACGAGGGCGACGGCTACCAGATCACGGTCGGCGGAACGTCGTTCACCTACGTCGCCCGCAGGGGCGACACCTTCGAGGACATCGCCCGCGGGCTGAAGGCTGCGGTCGACGGCGGCCGCATCGAGGGCGTCACCACCCGCGTGGCACAGAACAACTCCGGCCAGTGGCAGCTGAAGATCGACAACAACTCGGCGACCTCGCTCTCCCTGGCGCGCGCCGGCGCGGCCGGTGGCCAGGCCTCGGGCGGGCTGTTCGGCCTCGGCGGCATCGACGTGACCACGAATGCCGGCGCGGAGGCGGCGCTGGGCAACATCGAGACGCTGATCGCCAAGGCGATCGACGCCTCGGCCTCGTTCGGCTCGGCGCAGGGCCGCATCGACAACCAGACGAGCTTCATCAGCGCCCTGACCGACTCGCTTCGGGCCGGCATCGGCACGCTGGTGGACGCCGACATGGAGGAGGCCTCGGCCCGTCTCCAGGCGCTGCAGGTGCAGCAGCAGCTCGGCATCCAGTCGCTGTCGATCGCCAACCAGCAGCCGCAGTCGATCCTGGCGCTCTTCCGCTAGGCGCAAAAGGCACCGGGGCGCGGGCCGACCCCGCGCCCCGGACCGCGGCCGGCCGAAGCGCCGGCAGAGACCCCCAAGCCTTCGGAAGGAAAGCCCAGTGAACGCCACCCAACTGGCCCGGACGGCCTATGCCGCCCCCGGCGCTCCCGCCCGCAGCGGAAGGTCCGCCGAATACGACCTCTTCGCCCGCGTCACCCGCCGCCTGCGCGAGGCGCTGGCCGAGGACACACCCGGCCCCGCGCCGCGCATCGCTGCGCTCGCCCGCGCGCTCCATGAGAACCAGCGCCTCTGGACGGTGCTGGCCGCCGACGTCGCCGACGACGGCAACGGCCTGCCCCGGGAACTCCGCGCGCGCCTCTTCTACCTTGCCGAATTCACCCGTGTGCATTCGGCGCGCGTGCTGCGGGGCGAGGCCTCCGCCGGCGTCCTCGTCGACATCAACACGGCCGTGATGCGCGGGCTCGCGCAGCGGGAGGGCGCGGCATGAGCGGCCTCGTCCTCAAGCTCGGTCCACGCGAGCGGGTGCTGATCAACGGTGCGGTGATCGAGAACGGCGACCGGCGCTCGCGGCTCTCGATCATGACGCCCGGCGCCAACATCCTGCGCCTGCGCGACGCGATCCACCCCGGCGAGGTCACGACGCCCGTCCGCCGGGTCTGCTACATCGCCCAGCTCGTGCTCTCGGGCGACGCCGATCCCGCGGAGGCGCGCCACCAGCTCCTGCGCGGGATCGAGCAGCTCAGCCAGGTGCTGACCGACCCCGACAGCCGCGCCTGCCTGACGGCCGCGACCGAGGCCGTCCTCGCAGCGCAGCACTATCAGGCGCTGAAGGCGCTGCGTGCACTCCTGCCGCGGGAGGAGCGGCTGCTCGCCGTTCCCCCGCGCTGACGCGGGCGGCGGTCCGTGGCCTTCGAGCCGGTCATCCCGATGTCGGGCTACGCCGGCTGGCGCTTCCTCTCGCGCACGGCCGACACGCAGCGCGCGCTGGTCGCCCAGGCGCCACAGACCCAGCGCGAGACCGCCGCCTTCCGCGACCGCATCGGCAAGGTGGCGACGGCCGAGGCGCTGGTGGCCGACCGCACGCTGCTCAAGGTGGCTCTCGGGGCCTTCGGCCTCGAGGCCGACCTCGACAACCGGGCCTTCATCCGCAAGGTGCTGGAGAGCCCGTCGTCCGACCCCAAGGCGCTTGCGAACCGGCTTGCCGACAAGCGCTACCTCGAATTCGCGCGCGCCTTCGGCTTCGCCGAACCAGGCGGCCCGTTCACCCGCCGCGCCGGCTTCGCCGACCGGATCGTCGCCGCCTACGAGACGCGCCAGTTCGAGATCGCCGTCGGCGACCGGGACGAGTCGATGCGGCTGGCGCTGAGCGCCGATCGCGAGCTCGCCGCGCTTGCGGTGCGCCGGGGCACGCCCGACGCGCTGTGGTTCTCGGTGATGGGCAATCCGCCGCTCCGCCAGGTGTTCGAGACCGCGCTGGGCCTGCCCAAGGGCTTCGGCGCGCTCGACATCGACCGCCAGCTCGAGGTCTTCCGCGACAAGACCGAGCGCGCGCTCGGCGACGGCGAGATCGCCCAGTTCGCCGACCCGGCGAAGCGCGAGAATCTGGTGCGGCTGTTCCTGCTCCGCGAGGAAAGCCGGTCATCGGCCCTCGCCGCGCCGGGCGCGGCGGCGCTTGCGCTCGTCCGGGCGATCCCGCGCGCGCGCGGGCCGCTCGGCTAGCCCCTCTCCGGCCGCGGGCCGCGCGCCGGGCCGCGTCACCGGGGGGCACCACGGGGGCACCACGGGGGCAACGCAGCGGCACCAAGGGGGCGCCTCAGGGCGCGGCGGGGCTCCGCGAGGTCCGCGGGACGGGCCGGACCCAGACCTCGACGCGACGGTTCACGCTCCGGCCCCAGTCGCTGTCGTCGCAGGCCATCGGCAGCGCCTCGCCGAAGGCAAGCGCGCGGAGCGCGGGCCGGTCGTCGCCGGCCGCCCCGGCGAGCGCGCGGACGGCGGCCATCGCCGTTTCCGCCCGGATGCGGGAGATCCGCAGGTTCGCCGCCGCGCTGCCCTCGCCGTCGGAGAAGCCGACGAACAGGATCTCGTGCCCGTCGTAGACACCGGCCTCGATCGCCTCCGAGAGCCGGATCGCGCTGCCGCGCGACGACGCGTCGAGCCCGGCCGCGCCGGGCCGGAAGCGGAAGGTGTGGCTCAGCCGCTCGGCGCCCGCCAGGGCGCGGACCATGCCCTGGAGGTCTTCGAGCGCGGTCTCGCCGCCCGCGGCCAGGATCGCGTTCGCGAGCCGCTCGCCCTGGGCCGAGAGCGGCAGGCGGCGGGTGCCGAGATCGGTGAACCCTGCCCGGCGGATCACGCGCTGCGCGGCCGGCGTGGCGAGGAACGACAGGAAGTCGCGCGCCACGGCGGGCAGCCGCCGGGCCGGGGCATAGAGGAACATCGGCGCCACGAGCGGATAATCCTCGCTGCGCACGGCCGCCTCGTCGGGCCGGAGCAGGAAGCCGCAGCCGCCGGTGAGCGGAAGCGCCCGCGCTCCGCCGAGCGCCGATGCGAGCGTCACCCCGAGCGCAAGCGGGTCGGCCGCGACGGCATCGGCCACCGCGGCGGCATCGGCGTGCCGGATCGCGGCCGGCGACAGCGAGAGCCCGGCCGGCGCGAGCAGCAGCGCCTCGATCTCGCGCTGCACGCCGAGGTCGGCGGCCATGGCGTGCAGGCGCACCGGTTCGCCCGCGGCGCCGCCGAGGTCTCCCCAGTCCCGCAGTTCGCCGGAAAGCGCCCGGGCCAGCGCCTCCGGCGTGATCACCGCCGCCGGGTTGTCGGGGGCGACCGCCGCGACATAGGCGTCGAACGCCACGACCCGGCTCTGCGAGGGGGCCGAAAGCGTGCCGATGCCGGCCTCGCGGCCGAGCGCGACCTCGGCGGGGCTCGCCTCGCGCGAGGCCATGGCCAGATCCGCCTCGGCGGCGACGAGGTCGGCGATGCCCTCCTCGGTCGTCGTCAGGCGGAAGTCGATGCGCGCAAGCGTCCGGCCGCCGGCTTCGGTGAGCGTGTAGGTGAAGCCCAGGGCGTCGCGGATCGCCCGCGTCACGCCGAGGCCGCGCTGCGCCGCGAAGGCCTCGATCAGCGCCGGCATCAGGACCTCGCCCATGGCCGCCGCGCCCGAGATCGTGACTTCTGCGACGAAGCTCCCGAGGTCGGGGCAGGCCGCGCCTTGGCAGAGGACGCCGGCCGCATCCACGGTGAGCTCGCCATAGACCGTGTCGATCCGGTAGAATTCGCCGTCGAAGCCGAGCAGCCGGCCCTCGAGGGTGAGGCCGCCGTCGCGCGCCGAGAGCGTCACCTCCTGCGCGGCGGCGGAGCCGGCCGCGAGCGGCGCGGAGAAGAGCGCGGCGAGAACGGCCGCGCAGGTGCGGAGGCGGCGCATCGCGGGCCCGGGGCTGGCGTCAGTCGCCCGCGATCTTCAGGTCTCGCGCCAGGTTTTTCAACATGCCGCCCGGGCGGGCCGCCGCGCCGCAGCCGGGTGCCGGCAGCGACACCCGGACCGGGGCGCCGGGCAGCCCCTCGCCGAGCTGGAGCGTCACCGCCTCGACCGGCGCGGCGCAGGCTTCGCCGCCCGCGGGAAGCCCGAACCCGATCCGCACCGTTCCGCTGCGGCGGGCGGCGGCCGCGGGGAAGGAGTAGACCTCGGCCCGCCATCCCCCGGCGAGCCCGGGAGTTCCGAGCGCAAGGAGATAGCCCCCGAGCCCGCCGTCGGACGCCGCCGGCGAGCGCGGTGCCTCGGCGCGCACATGGCCCTCGGAGCCCGGCGGCGCCCCGAACTCGAAGGCGTGCACGGAAAGCCCCGCGCCGCGCGACCACATCGACGCCACATGCTCGTAACCGGCCGCGCCGGGCACCGCGGCGCGGGTCAGGAGCGTCCGGCCGTCGGCAAGCTCGGCAGTGTAGGCGGCGTCGGTCGCGAATGCGGGAAAGACCGCTTCGGCGATGCCCGAGGCGGGCACCAGGTAGGTGGCCGCGAGCGCGCCGTGCCGGATGGTCGCCGGCTGCCCCGCAAGGCAGGGCGCCTCGAGCCGCAGCCGGACGGTGGCCCCTGGGCCGGCCTCGGCGCCGAGCGCGAGGGCGCAGGGCGGGCCGGCCGCGGGGCGGACCGCCGCCGGTGCCGCCGCCGGCGCTGCCAGGGCCGCGGCGGCGCGGCCCAAGCCGTCATGCGCCTCGGCCCAGGCGGCCACGGCTGCCGGAAGGACTCCTGCAAGTAGGACCCCGAGAAGGGGTCCAAGACTGCCCGGCCTCATCCGCTGCATTCTCCGTCAGCGAGATCTGGCGGAAGTCTAGCAGCAAACGGCAGGGGTGTCAGCCGCGGCGGCGCGCCGGCGCCCTGCCGACGCCCCGCCGCCCCATCGCCCCGCCGCCCGCGGACCGCCGGCCGCCGCGGTGGCGGGTCAGGCCAGCCGGCCGTGGCAGTGCTTGAACTTGCGGCCCGAGCCGCAGGGGCAGGGGTCGTTGCGGCCGGGATCGCCCCAGGTGGCCGGATCGGCCGCGTCGAAGCCGGCGACGAGCGGCGCCGCCGCGGCAGCCCCGCCATCCGGCGCCGGAGCACGGGGATCCGCCGCCGCCTCGGCACCCACGGGCTCGGGCGTCCCGGCGGGGCCAGCAGCCGGCTGGGGCACGGCGACGCGGGCCTGGGCCAGCATCTGGCGCATCATCGCCTCCTGCTCCTCGCGGGTCATCGGGCGGACACGGGCGAGCTTCTGGGTGACGTCCTCGCGCAGCGACTCGAGCATGTTCTCGAAGAGCTGGAAGCTCTCGTTCTTGTATTCGTTCAGGGGGTCGCGCTGGGCATAGCCGCGGAACCCGATCACCGTGCGCAGATGCTCCAGGCGCAGCAGGTGCTCGCGCCACTTGGTGTCGATGGTGCCGAGCAGGAACTGCTTCTCGATCTGGCGCATGGTCTCGGCCCCGAAGGCGGCCGTCTTCTCCTCCATCATCCGGTCGCTGGCTTCGGCGATCCGCTCGGCGATCACCGACTGGTCCACGCCCTCCTCCTCGGCCCATGCGGCGATCGGCAGGTCGAGCGCAAGCTTCTCGCGCACGGCCTCTGCCAGGCCCTCGACATCCCACTGGTCGGCATAGGTCCTGGGGGGCAGGTAGGTGTCCACGAGATCCTCGACGACCTGGTGGCGCATGTCGCCGACGATGTCGGAGAGATCCTCGGCCTCCATGACCTCGCGGCGCTGGCTGAAGATGACCTTGCGCTGGTCGTTCATCACGTCGTCGAACTTCAGCAGCTGCTTTCGGATGTCGAAGTTGCGCCCCTCGACCTTCGCCTGCGCCTTCTCGAGCGACTTGTTGACCCAGGGGTGGACGATCGCCTCCCCCTCCTTCATCCCCAGAGTAGAGAGCACCTTGTCGAGCCGTTCGGACCCGAAGATGCGCATCAGGTCGTCCTCGAGGCTGAGGTAGAACTCCGACCTGCCCGGGTCGCCCTGCCGGCCCGACCGGCCGCGGAGCTGGTTGTCGATCCGCCGGCTCTCGTGGCGTTCGGTCGCCAGCACGAAGAGCCCGCCCACCGCCTTGACCCTGGCCTCCTCCTCGGCGTGCTCGGCCTCGATCCGGGCGCGCACCTCGTCGGGATGCGCCTCGGGGTCGGCGGCCAGCGCCTCGAGCACCTTCATCTCGACATTGCCGCCGAGCTTGATGTCGGTGCCGCGCCCGGCCATGTTCGTGGCGATCGTCACGGCGCCGAACTTCCCGGCCTCGGCGATGATCTTCGCCTCCTGCTCGTGATAGCGGGCGTTCAGCACGTTGTGCGGGATGCCCTCCTTCCTGAGCAGGCCCGAGAGGAACTCCGACTTCTCGATCGAGGTCGTGCCGACGAGGATCGGCTGGCCGCGGGCATGCGCCTCCTTGATCGCCTTGACGATCGCCGCATACTTCTCGCGGGCGGTGCGGAACACCTGGTCGTGCTCGTCGATCCGCGCCACCGGGCGGTTCGTCGGGATCTCGACCACGCCGAGCCCGTAGATCTGGCGGAATTCCTCGGCCTCGGTCGCGGCCGTGCCGGTCATCCCGGCGAGCTTCTCGTAGAGGCGGAAGTAGTTCTGGAACGTGACGCTGGCGAGCGTGACGTTCTCGGGGTGGATCTCCACGCCCTCCTTCGCCTCGATCGCCTGGTGCAGGCCGTCCGAGAGGCGGCGGCCGATCATCATTCGCCCGGTGAACTCGTCGATCAGCAGCACCTCGCCGTCGTGGACGATGTAGTCCTTGTCCTTGGTGAAGAGCTTGTGCGCCTTCAGCGCCTGGGTGACGTGATGCACCAGCGTCGTGCTCTCGGGGTCGTAGAGCGACTGGCCTTCGGGCAGGAGGCCCACCTCGCGCAGGCGCTGCTCGATGAACTCGTTGCCCTCCTCCGAGAAGGTGACGTTGCGCGTCTTCTCGTCGAGCGTGTAGTGCTCGGGGCCGACCTCGGGGATCAGGGCGTCCACCGCGCGGTAGAGCTCGGAGCGGTCCTGGCTGGGGCCCGAGATGATGAGCGGCGTGCGCGCCTCGTCGATCAGGATCGAGTCGACCTCGTCGACGATGGCGTAGTAGTGGCCGCGCTGCACCATGTCCTCGATCGAGGAGCGCATGTTGTCGCGCAGGTAGTCGAAGCCGAGCTCGTTGTTGGTGGCATAGGTCACGTCGGCGCGGTAGGCGGCACGCTTCTCGGCCTCGGGCTGCTGCGGCACCACGACGCCCACGGTCAGGCCGAGGTGGTGATAGACCTTGCCCATCCATTCCGCGTCGCGCCGGGCAAGGTAGTCGTTGACGGTGACGCAGAAGACCCCCCTGCCGGCCAGCGCGTTCAGGTAGGCCGGGAAGGTGGCGACGAGCGTCTTGCCCTCGCCCGTCTTCATCTCGGCGATGTTGCCCTGATGCAGGAAGATGCCGCCCATGAGCTGCACGTCGAAGGCGCGCAGGCCCAGCGCCCGCTTCGCCGCCTCGCGGCAGTTGGCGAAGGCCTCGGGCAGCAGCGCATCGAGGCTCTCGCCGTTCCGGGCGCGCTCGGCGAGGGCCTGCGTCTTCGCCCTGATCCCGTCGTCGCTGAGCTTCTGGAACTCGGGCTCGAGGGCGTTGATCCTTTCGATCAGCGGGCGGACCGACTTGATCTTGCGGTCGTTCGGGGATCCGAAGACCTTCCTCGTGATGGTGGCGATGCCCAGCATGTCGTTTCCGGTTGCAGCCCTGACGGGGTCGTGTTCGAACGCGCCTTGCCCGCCGTTGCGCCCGGGCCTAGAAGGGCGCAGGAAAGGCAAGGCTGCCCGATGCGCTCGGACCCGAGCGATGTAAGGGGGCCGCCGTTGAGTGTCAACGTCGCCGGGCCCGGCGGCCGGAACCGGGAGAGACCCTGATGACCCCTGCCACATGGATTTCGCGCGGCCTTGCCCTGGCCGTGATGGTCGCGTCCGCCGCCGCGGCGCAGGAGACCGCGCCGCAGACGGCGCCCGAAGGGGCGCCGGCCGCCGAGGCGGCGCCGGTTGTGCCGCCCGACGGCGCCGGCACGGTGGTTGCCACCGTGAACGGGCAGGAGATCACGCTGGGCCACATGATCGTGGCCCGGGCGCGGCTGCCCGAGCAGTATCAGTCGCTTCCCGACGAGGTGCTGTTCAACGGCATCCTCGACCAGCTGATCCAGCAGCTCGCGGTCGCCGCCACGGGCGACGGGCAGCTTTCCGCCGGCTCGGAACTGTCGCTCGAGAACGAGCGGCGCCAGCTTCTGGCCGCCGAGGTCCTCACCGACCTCGCCGAAGGCGCCGTCACCGACGAGGCGCTGCAGGCGCTCTACGACGAGCGCTACGCCAAGGCCGAGCCGACGAAGGAATACAACGCCGCCCACATCCTCGTTGCGACCGAGGACGAGGCGAAGGCGCTCAAGGCCGAGATCGACGGCGGCGCCGATTTCACCGAACTGGCGCAGTCGCGCTCGACCGGCCCCTCGGGCGCCAATGGCGGCGAACTCGGCTGGTTCGGGCCGGGGATGATGGTCGAGCCGTTCGAGAAGGCCGTCGTGGCGCTCGAGCCCGGCCAGGTCTCCGACCCGGTGCAGACCCAGTTCGGCTGGCACATCATCAAGCTGAACGAGACCCGGCTGAAGGAAGTGCCCGCGCTTGACGCGGTGCGCGAGGAGCTCGCGCAGGAGCTGCGCGCCCGCGCGATCGAGGCGGCGGTGGACGAGGCGACCGCGGCGGCCGAGGTCGTCCGCAGCCCGGAGACGCTCGATCCCGCGCTGCTGCGCAATCTCGATCTGGTGGCCGACTAGGAACGGGGCCGGGGCGCGCCATGGCGAAGGACGGCAAGGACAAGAAGGCGAAGAAGGACAGGAAGGCCAAGGAAGCCGCAAAGGCGGCGAAGGCGGCCAGGAAGAAGGCGGGCAAGGGCGGCGGCGCCCATCCCGTCTCGCCGCTCGCGCCGAAGGGCGGCTTTCCGAAGCTGCCGGTGATCGACGGGGCGGAGTTCGCCGCGGTCGCCGCGGGCGTGCGCTATACCGGCCGGCTCGACGTGATGCTGGCCCGGCTGGCCCCCGGCACGGCGATCGCCGGGGCCTTCACCCGGTCGGCCACCCGATCCGCCCCGGTGCGCGCCTGCGAGGCCCGCCTGGCGCTCAAGCCCGACGCGAAGGCGGGGGCGGCGATCATCGTCAACTCGGGCAACTCCAACGCCTTCACCGGCGCGGCGGGCGAGGCGGCGGTCGATGCCGTTTCGGCCGCGGTGGCCGGGGCGCTGAAGATCCCTGCAACGCGCGTCTTTCCGGCCTCGACCGGCGTCATCGGCGAGCCGCTGCCGCACGAGCGGATCACCGCGGTCGTCGGCGATCTCGCCGCCGCGCTGCGGCCCGACGCGATCGAGCTTGCCGCCCGGGCGATCATGACGACCGACACCTTCCCCAAGGGGGCCTCGGCCGAGATCGAGATCGACGGCGCGCCGGTCAGGATCGCCGGCATCGCCAAGGGGTCGGGGATGATCGCGCCCGACATGGCGACGATGCTCGTCTACCTCTTCACCGATGCGAAGGTCGGGCCGGTGCCGCTGCAGCGGATGCTGTCGCGCGCGGTGGACGAGACCTTCAACTGCATCACGGTGGATGGCGACACCTCCACCTCCGACACGCTGATCCTGGCCGCCACGGGCCGGTCGAAGGCACCCGAGATCCGCGACGTGCGCACCCGTCAGGGGCGCGCCTTCTACGATGCGCTGCACGGCGTGATGCTCGATCTGGCGCATCAGGTGGTGCGCGACGGCGAGGGGGCGACGAAGTTCGTCGAGGTCGCCGTGACCGGGGCGAAGGACGCCGCCGAGGCGCGCAAGGTCGCCTTCGCCATCGCCAACTCCCCGCTCGTCAAGACCGCCGTCGCGGGCCAGGACCCGAACTGGGGGCGGATCGTCATGGCCGTGGGCAAGTCCGGCGCCACGGCGGACCGCGACCGGCTGCGGATCATGCTCGGCGACGTGCTGGTGGCCGAGAACGGCATGGTGGCGCCCGGCTACCGCGAGGCGGACGGCGCCGCCCACATGAAGGGCGAGGAGATCCGCATCGGCGTGGACCTCGGGCTCGGCAGGGGCGCGGCGACGGTCTGGACCTGCGACCTGACCGCCCGCTACATCGAGATCAACGCCGATTACCGCTCGTGAGGGGCGGGCGGCGGTGAAGGTCGTCCTCGTCTCGGCCGTGGCGCTGATCGACCGCGACGGGCGGGTGCTGCTGGCGCAGCGCCCCGCGGGCAAGGCGATGGCCGGCCTCTGGGAATTTCCCGGCGGCAAGGTCGAGCCCGGCGAGACGCCGGAGGCCGCCCTGATCCGCGAGCTGCGCGAGGAACTCGGCATCGAGACCTGGCGGAGCTGCCTCGCGCCGCTCAGCTTCGCCTCGCACGGCTACGAGGACTTCCACCTGCTGATGCCGCTCTTCGCCTGCCGCCGGTGGGAGGGCACGCCGCGCGCGCGCGAGGGGCAGGCGCTGGCCTGGGTGCGGCCCGAGCGGCTGCGCGACTACCCGATGCCGCCCGCCGACCTGCCGCTGATCCCGGTGCTGAGGGACTGGCTCTAGCCCGCAGGCGGGCCGGTCGCGCGCCCGGCCCGCGTCGTCGGGGCCGGGCGGAGCGCGGCGGCGGTCAGGCCAGCGTCCGCTCGACCGTCTCGCGCTCGAAGATCTCGATCACGTCGCCCTGGCGGATGTCGTCGTAGTTGTCGAACGCCATCCCGCATTCCTGGCCCGACTGGACCTCGGCGACCTCGTCCTTGAAGCGCTTGAGCGTCTTGAGCGTGCCCTCGTGCACGACGACGTTGTCGCGCAGCAGCCGCACCCCGGCCGACCGGCGCGCCACCCCCTCGGTGACGAGGCAGCCCGCGACGCGGCCGACGCCCGAGACCTTGAAGACCTCCTTGATCTGGGCGTAGCCGATGAACTTCTCGCGCACCTCGGCCTTGAGCAGGCCCGAGGCCGCCTGCTTGATGTCGTCCACCAGGTCGTAGATGATCGCGTAGTAGCGGATCTCCACGCCCTTCTGCTGCGCGGCCTGGCGCGCCGATGCGTTGGCGCGCACGTTGAAGCCGATGATCAGCGCCTTCGAGGCCTCGGCAAGGCCCACGTCGCTGTCGGTGATGGCGCCGACGCCCGAGTGCAGCACGCGCACGCGCACCTCCTCGTTGCCGACCTTCTCGAGCGCCTGCACGATCGCTTCGGCCGAACCCTGGACGTCGGCCTTCACGACCACCGGAAGCTCCGCCACCGTGGCATCGGCCCTGGCCTTGGCCATGAGCTGCTCCAGCGTCGCGGCGGCGCCGGCGGCAGCGCGCTTGTCCTTGGCCACCTGCTCCCGGTAGGCCGCGATCTCGCGCGCCTGCGCCTCGGTCTCGACCACGTTCAGCACGTCGCCGGCCTCGGGCGTGCCGTTCAGGCCGAGCACCTCGACCGGAACCGACGGACCGGCCTCCTTCACCTTCTCGCCCTTGTCGTTGACGAGCGCGCGGACCTTGCCCCACTTCTCGCCCACGACGAAGATGTCGCCCTGGCGCAGCGTGCCGTTCTGCACCAGCACGGTCGCCACCGGGCCGCGGCCCACGTCGAGCTGCGCCTCGATCACGGCGCCCGAGGCGGCCCGGTTGGGGTTGGCCTTCAGTTCGAGAACCTCGGCCTGGAGCGCGATCGCCTCCAGAAGGTCGTCGAGCCCCTTCCCGGTCAGCGCCGAGACCTCGACATCCTGCACGTCGCCGCCGAGCTTTTCCACCACGACCTCGTGCTGGAGCAGATCGGTGCGCACCTTCTGCGGGTTGGCCGAGGGCTTGTCGATCTTGTTGATCGCCACGATGATCGGCACGCCGGCAGCCTTCGCGTGGTTGATGGCCTCGACCGTCTGCGGCATCACGGCGTCGTCCGCCGCCACCACCAGCACCACGATGTCGGTCACCTGCGCGCCGCGGGCGCGCATCGAGGTAAAGGCGGCATGGCCCGGCGTGTCGAGGAAGGTCAGCACGCTGCCGCTGTCGGTCTTCACCTGATAGGCGCCTATGTGCTGCGTGATCCCGCCGGCCTCGCCGGCGACGACGTTGGTCTTGCGGATGGCGTCGAGCAGCGAGGTCTTGCCGTGGTCGACGTGGCCCATGATGGTCACGACCGGCGGGCGCGGCCTGAGATCCTCGGGCCTGTCCTCCAGCGTGTCGATCACCTGCTCGACATCCGCGTCGGAGACGCGCACGGCCTTGTGCCCGAACTCCTCGATCAGCAGTTCGGCGGTGTCGGCATCGATGGTCTGGTTCATGGTGACCATCATGCCCATGTTCATCAGGGCCTTGACCACGTCGGCGGCACGCTCGGCCATGCGGTTGGCGAGTTCCTGCACGACGATGGTCTCGGGAAGCTGCACCTCGCGCACCTGCTTCTCCTGCACGCCGCGCATGCCGAGCGCCTTCTGGCGCGCGCGCTCCTGCTTGCGCCGGATCGCGGCGAGGCTGCGCTGCCTGCCGCCCTCGCCTCCCAGCGCCTCGTTGAGTGTCAGCTTGCCGGCACGGCGCCCGCCCTCCTCGCGCACCTTCGCGCCGCGCATGTCCCGCTCGGGGCCGCGGCGGTCGTCCCGGTCGCGGTCCACCTTCCGGGGGCCGGCGGCACCGCCCTTCGCGGTGGCGCGGGCCGCCGCCGCCTCGGCGGTTGCCCGGTCGGCCGCGGGCGCGGGCGCGGGCGCGGGCTTGCGCTCCTCGGCCCGGCGGGACTTCTCCTCGGCCTCGCGGGCGCGGCGGGCCTCCTCCTCCTCGCGGGCCCGCAGCGCCTCCTCGCGCTCGCGGTCCTCGCGTTCCTTGGCCTCGATCTCGGCCCGGCGGCGCTCGCGCTCCTCGTCGCGCGCGCGCTCCTCGGCGGCGCGCCGGGCGGCCTCCTCCGCCTCGCGGGCCTTCGCGGCCTGGAGCGCCTTCAGCCGGCGCTCCATCTCGGCATCCGAGATCCCGGCGGGACGGCGCGAGGGATCTCCGGTGACCGGCGCGCCCGCGGGCTTGCCGGCGGCCGGCGCGGGTGCACCCGGCTTGGGGACGACGACGCGCTTGCGCTTCGTCTCGACCACGACGTTCTTCGTCCGGCCGTGGCTGAAGCTCTGCTTCACCTGACCGGAGCGCACTCCGCCACCCAGGCCGAGAGGCTTCTTGCCGTCCGTATCGCTCATCGCGTTCTTCTAATCCTTTCGCGCGGCGCCCTGCGGGCACCGCCCAGTCCACGCAGGCCGGATAACCGCGCGGCTTCCTCTACAACACGGGCCGTGAGTCCGCCAGCCGCAAGCGCGGCGTGTATGGCATAGTCCCGCCCGAAGGACAAACCGATTTCCGACGCCGTCAGGCAGCCCACGAAGTGGCCTCCCTCCGGCGTGGACAGCTTGTCCTTGCCGCGCCCGGAGCCGTCCGACGCCTGGATCAGCACGACGGCCTCGCCCCTGGCCAGCCAGTCCTTCACCTTCTCGAAGCCCGCCACGGCGCGGCCGGCCTTCCGGTCGAGCGAAACGAGGTCGGTGACGCGCTTCACCAGCCCGGACTCGACCTGGGCCACGAGATCCTCGGGCACGGTGACGGGCTGCCTGAGCGCGCGGGCGAAGAGGTTCCGGCCGACCGCCGTCTCGAGCGCCGCGCGGTCGGCCGAGACATAGACGCCCCGCCCCGGCAGCCGGCCCAGGATGTCGGGGACGATCCGGCCTTCGGGATCGGCCACGAAGCGGACGAGGCCGGCCTTCGGCTGGCTCTCGCCCGTGACGATGCAGCGCCGCTCGGGCGCCTCCCTCTCCCTGACCCGGCCGCCCCGCGTCATGGCCCGCTCCCGCGACCGGACCTCAGGCGCCGGCCTCCTCCTCGGCGCCTTCGGCCTCTTCGCCGGCACCCTCGCCGGCGAGCTCGGCCGGATCGACCCAGCCGAGCATCACCCGGGCGGTCATCACCATGTTCTGCGCCTCCTCGAGCGAGACGTCGAACTTCTCGAGGATGCCCTCGTCCTTCACCCGCTCGCCGTTCACCGTGGTCCAGCCGCCGGCGATCTCCCAGTCGGCCAGGGTGGCGAAGTCCTCGAGCGTCTTGACGCCCTCCTTCGCGAGCGCCTCGAGCATCTGCGGGGTCAGGCCCTCGAAGGCGATCAGGCTGTCCTCGACGCCCATCGCGCGCGCGGCCTCGAGCGCCTTTCGGTTCTGCTCCTCGATATGGTCGCGGGCGCGCGCCTGAAGCTCCTCGGCGGTGCTTTCGTCCACGCCCTCGATGCTCAGCAGCTCGTCGAGGTCGACATAGGCCACCTCCTCGAGCGTGGTGAAGCCTTCCGAGACCAGCAGCTGCGCGAAGAACTCGTCGAGGTCGAGCGTGTCCATGAACAGCTTGGTGCGCTCGGCGAACTCGGCCTGGCGGCGCCGGCTCTCCTCCTCCTCGGTCATGATGTCGATGTCGAGGCCGGTGAGCTGGCTCGCCAGCCGCACGTTCTGGCCCCGCCGGCCGATGGCGAGCGAGAGCTGCTCTTCGGGAACGACGACCTCGATCTTGCCGGCCTCCTCGTCGATCACGACCTTCGAGACCTCGGCGGGCTGCAGCGCGTTGACGAGGAAGGTCGCCTGGTCCTCGTTCCAGGGGATGATGTCGATCTTCTCGCCCTGGAGCTCGTTGACCACCGCCTGGACCCGGCTGCCCCGCATGCCGACGCAGGCGCCGACCGGGTCGATCGAGCTGTCGTAGGAGATGACGGCGATCTTGGCCCGGCTGCCCGGATCGCGGGCCACCGCCTTGATCTCGATGATGCCGTCGTAGATCTCGGGCACCTCCATCTTGAACAGCTCGGCCATGAAGCGGGGGTCGGTGCGGCTCAGGAACACCTGCGGGCCGCGCGCCTCGCGCCGCACGTCCTTGATGTAGCAGCGGATGCGGTCGCCGTTGCGGTAGCTCTCGCGGCCGATCTTGTCGTTGCGCCGCAGGATGCCCTCGCCGCGGCCGATGTCGACGATGATGTTGCCGTATTCCTCGCGCTTGACCACGCCGTTGATGATCGTGCCCACGCGATCCTTGAATTCCTCGTACTGGCGGTCGCGCTCGGCCTCGCGCACCTTCTGCAGGATGACCTGTTTGGCCGACTGCGCGGCGATCCGGCCCATGTCGACCGGCGGCACCGTCTCGTGGAACTCGTCGCCGACCTGCGGCCCCTCCGCCGTCGCGGGATCGACGGGCTTGCCGCCGCGCAGCCAGAATTCCTCGCGCCCGGGCCGGGCGGGGGCGAAGTAGGGACGCGCCTGCTCCACGGTGAACTGGGCCTGGTAGTTCTCCACCCCGTCGTCAGCGACCACCGTGCGCACGCGCGTGAAGGTCGCGCGGCCGGTCTTGCGGTCGATCTTCACGCGGATGTCCATCTCGCTGCCGTAGCGGGACTTCGCCGCGCGGGCGAGGCTCTCCTCCATCGCCTCGATCACGAGCGCGGGGTCGATCATCTTCTCGCGCGCGACCGCCTCGGCCGTCTGCAGAAGCTCGAGCTGGTTGGCAGAGGTAATCGCCATGGTCCTTACTCCTCCTTCTCCGCATCCTCGGCGGAGAGTTCCTCTTCGATCGCGTCGAACCGGCTCTCGTCGATCTGGCCGGACGACTTCTTCTGTCTGAGCGCCTCGCGGATCAGCTCGTCGGTCAGAACGAGCTTGGCATCCGAAAGCCAGTCGAACCGGAGCCCGATGGTGACGGGCGCGCCCTCCGGGCCCTCGATCACGATCAGCACCTCGTCGCCCTCGGTGCCTGCGAGCACGCCCCGGAAGCGGCGCCGCCCGTCGATCAGCTCCGCGGTCTCGAGCCGGGCCTCGAACCCTTCCCAGTCGTCGAAATCCCGCAGCCGGGTGAGCGGCCGGTCGATGCCGGGGCTCGATACCTCGAGCGTGTAGGCCTCCTCGAGCGGATCTTCCACGTCGAGCACCGCGCCGACCGCGGTCGAGATGCGCGCGCAGTCCTCGACCTCGATGCCGCCGCCGGGCCGGTCGGCCATGATCTGCAGCGTCTTGCGCTGCCCGCCCATGAGGCGCAGGCGCACGAGTTCGTAGCCCATGCCTTCGATGGTGGGCCGGACGATCTCGGCGAGGCGCCGGTCGATCGAGGTCTTGGCGACGAGGTCGGTCACGTCGGGGGTGTCCAGAAACGAAAAAGCGGGCCGAGCGGCCCGCGTGCTTTCCCGGTGGAGCTTCGGGGGTGGAGGCCGAAGCGCCGCTGTCCAGCCGCATATACGTGCGCCGGGCGGAGTCTGCAAGGCCCTTGCCGCGCCGCGCCGCCGGCGGGAACCCGCCGGTCGGTGCCGGGCGCCGGAAACCCGCGGCCGCCTAGCCGCGTTGTGGGGCGGTTGACCAAGGAGTGACCCATGAAACGCTTCCTGCTGATCCTTCCCTTCGCCGCGCTGACGGCGGCCTGCGTCGAGGCGAACCCCGGCACCGTGGGTGGCGCCACCGTCGGGGCGATCGCCGGCGCGGCGATCGACGACGACGACCGCGTGCGCGGCGCCGTCACCGGTGCCGTCGTCGGCGGCGTGGCGGGCACGCTGCTCGGCCGCAGCCAGCAGAACCCGGCCCAGTGCGTCTATCAGGACCGCTACGGCAACCGCTACGTGGCCGCCTGCCCGTGACCCGCGCCCACGGCCCGGACGGCCCCGCGCCGTCCGGGCCGGCTCTCGGGGGTGCGCCCGGCCGGTCACGCCGCGCCGGAGGGCGATTGTTGACGTAGCGTCACTTTTCGCGGTGCAAAGTTTCCGCACGGGTGTATAGTGCCGGGCATTTGAGCCAGTTGTTCAGAGGCCCGACCATGGCAGTGCCCGCCGGCATGTTTTCCGCGGCCGAGATCCGCAGGCACCGCGACAGCCTCGACACCTTCGCCAGGGCGGCAGCGGATTTCCTCGACTGGACCTACGCCGACCACATCGCCTTCTTCGAGCGCTGGGGCGTGTCGAAATACTACGGCAACCGCAAGCCCGAGCATCGCACCTACGAGCTGCGCGTGCGCCAGCTCAGGAAGTTCGGCAAGCCCGTCTCGCTCGCCGACCTCCAGGTGGCGACCGCCTGCATCACGCTCGCCATGCAGGCGGTGGAGCACGGGTTCAACGCCACCGGCATGGCCAGCACCTGGAAGAAGATCCTCAACCAGCTGAAGATCGACCAGAAGTTCTACGGCACCGACCTGCAGCTGATGCTCCAGCAGCTTGGCTGGAGGATCTACTACTGGAACCCCGACCCGTCGAAGAATGCCGCCTGGGATGCCGAGGACCAGGCGCTGAACCCGCTGAAACCCCCGCGCAAATGGATGCCCGTCTGGGGTGGGCACGCGCTGCGCCACGCCTCGGTGATGAACCGCGGCATCTACCACGAGACGAAGGTGGACAACGCGGCCGCCCTCGTCGGCTTCAAGACGAACCCGCCCGCCGCATTCCGGACCGTGCCGATCTTCGTCGGCATCGCCCACGCGGGCTACCACGTCTTTCCCGGGCGCCGCGGCGAGGTGATCGAGGCGCATTCGATGCGCGAGATGACGGCCCGGGACAACATCGAGTTCTCGCCGTTCAACCCGCTCGCGAACGGCGGCGGCCCGCGCTGGACGCGGACCGAGAAGTACCGCTCGGGCCTGATCGCGGTGCCGCGCGATTTCTGACCGCGGGGCCGCCGGGGAGGTGCAGATGCTCAAGCGCGCCATCGTCGTCGTGCAGGAACACCTGAAGGCCGCAGGCCTCTATTCCGGGCCGGCCCACGGCATCGCGGATCCGGCCACCGATGCGGCGGTGACGCGCGCGCTCGCCCGGCGGCAGGCCGAGATCCCGCCCGGCGCGCTCGGCTTTCCGCTGCGCCGGCGTCTGGTGATGATGTTGCAGCTGATCTGCCGCGACCGGGGCATTCCCAGCGATCCGATCGACGGCTACTGGGGCCAGGTCACGCAGACCGCCTGGGACAGCCTCGTCCATCTCATGGACCACGGCCGCCTGCCGCCGCCCTGGCGCGACCGGGAACCGGGAGAGGCCAACCCGAACGGCTGGCCGCGCGACACCGGCGACCAGTCGGCCATGCGGGCCTTCTACGGCCAGCCCGGCAGCCCGCCGATCCGCAAGGTGACCTGCCCCTGGCCGCTGCGTCTGGCCTGGAACCCGGCCGAGCGCCTCACCCACATCGGCGTCCATGCCAGGGTGGCCGACAGCCTCGGCCGGGTGCTGGCAAAGGTGCACGCGCATTACGGCACGGCCGAGCTGAAGCGGCTCCGGCTCGATCTCTTCGGCGGCTGCTTTGCCAACCGGCGCAAGCGCGGCGGCACCTCCTGGTCCACCCATGCCTGGGCGGTCGCGCTCGACTGGGACCCGGCGCGCAACCAGCTCACCTGGGGCCGCGACCGCGCGGCGCTCGACGCGCCGGACTACGACTTCTGGTGGGATGCCTGGGAGGAAGAGGGCTGGGTCAGCCTCGGCCGCAGCCGCAACTTCGACTGGATGCACGTCCAGGCGGCGCGGCTGTGACAGGGCATCGGCCATGGCACCCTCCCCGACCGGCACGACCTCCGCCCCACCGTCGGACGCCCGCCCGGTCAGGCCGCGCTATGCCGCCGCCGGGCGCAAGACGGTCTGGCTGACCTTCGACGACGGCCCGCACCCCCGGCACACGCCCAAGGTGCTCGAGGTTCTCTCCGCCCACGGTGTCCGCGCCACCTTCTTCATGATCGGCAGGAATGCGCGGCTCTACCCCGGGATCGTCGAACGTGTCGCCCGCGAGGGCCACGGAATCGCCAACCACAGCTGGAGCCACCCGAACCTGGCGAAGCTGCCGGCCGACAGGGTGCGCGCGGAGATCCGGCAGACCGAGACCGTGCTTTCCCCGCACATGGGCGCGCGCAGGCTGTTCCGTCCGCCCTACGGCGCACACAACGCCACGGTTGACGCCGTCGTCGCGAGCCTGGGCTACCGCACGATCCTGTGGAATGTCGACACGCTCGACTGGAGCAGGGCCTATCAGCCCGACCGCTGGGTGGACCACGGCCTCGCGCAGATCGCCGCGCGCCCTTCGTCGCTGGTTCTGGCCCACGACATCCACAAGACGACCGCGGCCCACCTCGACAGCTTCCTGCGCCGCATCAAGGCGATCCGCGGCGCCACCTTCGGGAAGCCGGATGCCCTCTGGGGCTAGAGCCCCAGCGACGCCGCGCGCCGGGCGATGGCGTTGGTGGTGCGCACGAGTTCCGCGCTGATGCCCGGTTCGGAAAGCGCATGGCCCGCCTGCGGGATCATCCTGAGGTCGGCGCGGCTCCAGCGCTCCGCCAGCCGCCAGGCAGAGACCGGCGGGCAGATCATGTCGTAGCGGCCCTGCACGATCGTCGCCGGGATGTCGGCGATCAGCGGCAGGTTCCGGAGGATCTGGCCGTCGGTCTCGAGGAAGCCGTCGTTGATGAAGTAGTGGTTCTCGAGCCGGGCGAAGGCCCGGGCGTAGTCGGCCGGGCTCTCGCCGGGCGCGCCCTCATGCTCGATCGAGGCAAGCGCGTTCTCCCAGCCGGCCCAGGTGCGGGCGAAGCGCGTCTCCTGCGGCAGATCGCCGGAGAACAGGCGCCGGTGGTAGGCAGCGATGAGGTCGGAGCGCTCGTCCTGCGGGATCGGCGCGACGAAGCGCCCCCACTGGTCCGGGAAGAAGTGCCCCGCGCCGCCGCCGTAGAACCAGTGGAGTTCCGCGCGCGTCATCAGGAACACCCCGCGCAGCACGAGGTAGGCCACCCGTTCGGGATGGGTCTGGGCGTAGAGCAGGCCGAGGGCGGCGCCCCAGCTGCCGCCGAACACGATCCAGCGGCCGATCCCGAGCAGGCGGCGGATCCGCTCGATGTCATCGATGAGGTGCCAGGTTGTGTTGGCCTCGACGCTCGCGTGCGGGCGCGAGCGGCCGCAGCCGCGCTGGTCGAACAGGACGATCCGGTATTCCGCCGGGTCGAAGTAGCGCCGCATCGCGGGCGAGCAGCCGCCGCCCGGACCGCCGTGCAGCACGACGGCGGGGATGCCGTCGGGATTGCCGCACTGCTCGACATAGACGCGGTGCCCGTCGCCCACGTCGACCATCCGCTGGTCGAAAGGATCGAGCGCGGGGAACAGGAACTGCGTCGCGCGCTTTTGTCCTGCGTTTCTGTCCATGACCGACCTATATAACGCGCCGAGGCCGCCCGCCACGGGTTACGCGAGAGGACCCCAGATGACCGCCGCGACCAGCACCGTCGATCCCGCAGAGATCGCCAAGTTCGAGGCGATGGCGGCCGAATGGTGGGATCCCGAGGGCAAGTTCCGGCCGCTCCACATGCTCAACCCCTGCCGGCTCGACTACATCACCGGGCAGATCGCCGCCGAGTTCGGCCGCGACCTTTCCGGCGAGCGGCCCTTTGCCGGGCTTCGCATCCTCGACATCGGCTGCGGCGGCGGCCTGCTCTGCGAGCCGATGGCCCGGCTGGGCGGCTCGGTCGTGGGGGCCGATGCGGCCGAGCGCAACATCGCCGTGGCGCGGATCCATGCCGCGCAGTCGGGGCTCGAGATCGACTACCGCCACACCACGGCCGAGGCGCTGGCCGCCGCCGGCGAGACCTTCGACGTCGTGCTGAACATGGAGGTGGTCGAGCACGTCGCCGATCCGGCGGGCTACCTGGCCGCCTGCCGCGACCTGCTGAAGCCCGGCGGGCTGATGATCTGCTCGACGATCAACCGCAACCCCAAGAGCTTCGCCCTGGCCATCGTCGGCGCGGAATACGTCATGCGCTGGCTGCCGAAGGGCACGCACGACTGGCGCAGGTTCATCACGCCCGACGAGCTCTACGGCCTGCTGCGCGGGGCCGGGCTCGACCAGGTGGACCGCAAGGGCTTCGTCTTCAACCCCGTGACCTGGCGCTGGCGGATCTCGGACCGCGACCTGTCGGTGAACTACGTCACCACGAGCCTGCGCCCCCGCGGGTGAGGTCGCGCGGGGCCATCGCCTGTCGCGCGGGTCGCAAGGCGGTCGCATGCGGGATGTGATTGCCGGGCCGAACCCTCCCGGACCGCGGGGGCAGGTGCGCGCCTGCCGCTGCCCGCGAGCCACGGCGCGGTTCGCAGGCCTTCGGGCGCGGGAGGGTCCGGATGCGCCTGCCGATCTCGCCGTCGGCCCCGGGCGAGGCGGTTCGCCCTCGGGATGCCGCCACCCGGCAGGGGGCGGCGCCGGCCGCGCCGAGAATTCGGTCAAGGCCATGGGCGCGGGCCGGGGCGGCCGCGTCCGCGCCGACACTTCCGTGCCGGGGAGGCGCTGCCGGCGCGGCCGCCCGAGGGCGCGCGGTCCGACCTCCGGCGCAGCGCGACCGCGGAAGGTGCGCGAGACCGGCTCGCGAGCCGTGCCGTGACGATCGCCCGGGCGGCGAACGGCATTGGCAAACGCGAGGTGCCGGGCCTCGACATCGGCCCTTCCGTTCCGGACCGCGTTCCCGCGCAAGCGCGCCCGCCGCGACCTGCGGAGCGTGACGCTGGTGATCCCCGAAGACGGGGGTCTGCATCCGGGTGCAAGGGTGAACCCCATTCTGGTACACCATCGGTCGGCCGGCCCGCGACGGCCGTAACGGGAAGGCCGTAGCCCAGATCCGCTGAGTGTTCGGTGGGGTCCTCCACCCTCCCCGATACGGTCCGGGCGGCCGCAACGCGCCGGATGGGTCGGACGGAGGGAGTGAGCCTCGGCCTGAACGATGAGATTTCCGCATCACCCTCTCGCGGCTGCGGCTCAGGTCGCTGCCACGGGTAACGTGATGCCAAGCAGCTTCTTGCAATCTTCCGGCTCGGCTGGCCGACGATGCGCCAGCCGGTTGCGAAGGCGGGCGAGGGCTTCCAACCGATCGACCGCAGCCCGGTCCAGAGCTCCGCGCAACTGGTGACGCAGGGCACCCAGTTCGATCTCCTCGACCGAGGTCACGCCAAGCGAGCGGAGATGTTCGTCAATGCGGAGCCTTTCCCGGTATCGGTCGATCAATTCCAGGCGCTGTTCCTCGAGCTGCGGGAAGAATGCGAACAACTGCGCCCGCCAGATCCGCCGTTGCAGCCGCGCGATGTCGCCCGCCTTCTTCAGGGCCAGAGGACAGGCATCATCTCCCTTGGCCGTTTCCGCCGCGGTATCGATGCGCCGCCTGGCCAGCCACTCAAGCGGCCGGCTCAGGTCGTCGATACTGGCGCGCGCCATTTCTGCGGCCAGATCGAGCCGCCAGCCGCAAAGCTCGACGGCAAGCGCCACGGCGAGTTCCGCGGCCAGGCCGCTGCGGCCACGTGGCAGATGCTCTTCGGCCCAGATCACCCGGTCGCCGCGGCTGAGACTTCTGCGCCAGTCTTCGGCGCAGGGCAGGTCCTGGCCGCACAGTGCCGCAGGTGCATCCGGCACCAGGACGCACAGGCCGGGTGCCTCTCGGCGCGCCTGTGCAAGGCGGCGCAGGAAGGTCAGCCAGGACGGAACCTGAGCGGGCAAGCCGTCAGCAAGGCACAGGATCACCAATTGCTGGTCGCAGGCCGACGATGCAAGGGCATCGAGCGTCGGTTTGCAGTTTAGTGCCGCGGCCAGGATGGTCGCGGGTGGTTGGGCAGTCTTGCTGTCGCAGTGGATCTCGCCGCAGTTGTGCAGGCCCCGGCAGCGCGCGAGAAGGGCCTTGATCAGGCCTTCGGGCGCCGCGGCCATGGGCGGAAGCAGCAGAAGTCCGCAGGACAGACGTTCCGCCAGACCCACGAGCCATCTGTCCAGCCCGGGCAGATCCCAGGGGCTTGCCTGGGCCGTCATGTCGCAGCCAGCCGTCCCAGATCTGTCAGCCGCGGGACCGAGTGAGCCCGGTCTGACGCCTGCAGCCAGCCCCCGGCCATCAGCCTTCTCAATCGGTGTTCATCGGCTTCCGGGCAGCTTGCCTCAAGCTCTTCAGTGCGCTCCAGTTCGCCGGCGTCCTCGACCAGGAAGCGCAGCACGGCCCGATCCTGATCCGACAGGCCTGCCGCTTCGGCGATGGAAGGTTGGTTGCGGGCCCAGGATTGCAAGCGCGCCTGCCTTTCCCCGATCGGGCGTCCGGCAAGATCTGCAAGCTCGCTTCGCAAGGCCATCAGCCGGGCCGGCACCCCACCTGTGGCGGCGATGATGGCGGCGCGCGTCTCGCGGTCGTCCAGCGCGGGCGCATGCCCCTCTTCGGACAGCCAGAGCCGCAGCATGTTCTCGTCCCATGTCCTTGCATGAACGCGCGGAAAGTCAGGCAGCTCTGCGGTATCTTCCTGCACCAGCCACAGGATGCGCGTGCGCGCGCCGCGTTGGTCCAGCCGGTTCACCACACGCTGCGCGCGCTCGGCTGACCAGGCGCCCGACACGATGAACACACCATCCGACTCCAGCGCGCGGCGCAGGGCGGCATCCTCGGGGCCGATCAGCTCGGCAGGGGCACCGAACAGCGCCGCGGCAGCGACCAGTCGCTGCCCAGCTTCTGGCCCCACGATGTAGTCGGGCGCCACGACCAAGGTCAGGCGCGCGCCCTCAGGTCCGAACACCTGCTGCATCTGGCGATCGGACAGCGGCGAACGATCCTTGGGCCGAAGCGGCCGCAGGCAGGCATGGAAACTGCCCGCGTCATATGCCGGGTCTTCCTCGCGGTCGGCAAGCTGCAGAAGTTCGGTTTCCAGCCGTTCGCGGTCGCCCAGCATCTGGGCGACTTGCGCATTGCGCAGACCGAAACGCCTCGGCGCCAGTTCGGCCAGGACGCCGAGATCCACCATTTCGGACAGGATCTCTTCGCAGTCGCTCAGCGACGGGCGTGCAAGGCTATGCGGCCAGAGCCCAAGCGCGTATTCGCGGATCTCGGCTGCTGTCAGGCCGACCGACAGGACGCGATCCTGGCCGCCGGCGCTTTCCAGACGATAGAGGGCGATCGACTTGGCGAAGATCTCGTAGCGCAGGTCCAGGTTCAATGTCAGCTGGAAACGATCCCGAATCTGGGACGAGATGGCCTCGGCGGTGCTGCCCTCGAACAGCATCTCGCGGCTGAGTTTCCAGCGTGGCCCATTGCGCCTGTCCAGACGCCGGCCCAGCCGGTCCACCACTTGATGGCCGAAGATCTGCACCAGCGAGGGATAATGGTTCATCCGTGCCAGCATGTCCCAGGCCAGCGCCGGATCGGCGAAGTCAAGCCCGGCAGAACGCAGCGGCTCGAGCGCAAGGCGGCGCAGTGCAAGACGGTTGTCCTCGGTCTGGTTCATCGGCCCGATGCAGATCGGGTCGCCAAGATGCGGCAGGGGCGAGTTGGGCGCGCGCGCCATGCGGCGCACGTTGTGCAGGCCCGCAAAGACCACCTTGAAGCGTCGTCCCGTTTCTTCCATCAGCGACTTGAGTGGCAGAAGGTTCGGGTAGCCCGCGCCATGTTCGGCGCGAAGGAAGTTGTCAGCCTCGTCCAGCATCACCAGAACGCGCCGGTCCGGTCCGAGGTCAAGCCACTGGCGGATTGCCTGAAGAACCGGCTGGTGCCCGCTGCCATCGGGCGACAGCCCGGCCTCGCGGTGGAGGGCATGGTGAAGCTCGTTCCAGATCCGCTCGGCCGGATTGCCGAGGCTGCCCATGGGCTTGATGTCCAGATAGATGGCCACCTCGCCCCGGTCGGGCCGGTGTCGTTCGCGGCGGATATGGTGCAAAAGGGCCGATTTCCCCAGCTGGCGCCCGCCGTAGATCAGGCAGCCGCCCGCCTCGCGCGAGACGATACGGCGGATCTCTTCCTCCCTGCCGAAGAAGACTTCGCGCGGGATCGGCCCAGCGCCGACCACATAGGGCTGCACCCAGGCGAAGGGCAGGGCGCAGACGAAGAGGGTGCGCAGCGGGTCTTCGCTGCGGCTTGCCAGGAACAGGATCAGGGTTTCGTCCAGCATCAGCACCCGCCGGGCGTCGTCGCGGCAGCGCCGGGCAAGATTGCGCCGGTCATCCTCGCCCATGCGGCGAAACTGGACCAACACCCAGGCGTCGTCGGGGGCCTCGGCCCCGACCTCGCGCAGAAGCTGCTCGGTGGTCACTTCGTCACGCGCGACCAGCAGGTGGAACCGACCGCCGGTCTCGCTGCCAAAGGCGGGGGGCAGGAACCAGTCCGCGACATGCGGTATATCGGCCTTCAGCGCCATTCCCCGCAGACGGCCCGGGATCGCTTCGCGCACAGATGTGATCTCGACGCCGGTCAGCCCGATCAGACCGAACAGTCGCTGAAGGGCCTCGCGCAGACGCTCGGGTTGGCTCAGTCGAAGGGCGTTCTCGGCGATGGCCCAGCTTTGCAGCAGCTGCATGCCGCGCCTACGCGTCGGGTTGTCCAAGGTCGACAGCGGCAGCGGACCCATATCCTGGCCGTTGTTCAGCGCAGTCTCGATCTGACCGCGCCCGATGTTGGCGCCCTCCTGTTCGATGACACGCACGAAGGTGGGGAAGAAATCATCGAAAAGATCGGGCGCCGTAGCTTCGGGCAGATGCACCGGGCGGCCGGCCTGAAGATCGGCGATGGCGTCGTCCACCGTCACGGGATCCAGCTGACCCAGTCGGTCGAGGATGCTGGATGCCCCCGGGGCGTCCGGGCGCGCACACAGTTCGGTCAGAGCCTTGCGCTGCCGTTCGACCACCGCCAGTCGCATCTGGTCGCGCTGCTGCTCGAGGTCAGCCAGACAGTCGCGCAGTTCCGGGAAGTCCGGAGGGACGAGACAGTCGCGCAGGCCGTTGCCGGCCGGCAGCACGACATGATCCCCGTCAGGATCGGCTCGGAGTGCCTGGGCAATGGCCGCCAGCTGGGCCAGCCGCCCTCGGTTGGCCTCGGACTGTTCCAGATCGAGATTGGCAAGTGTGGCGAAGGACTGGTGCAGCCGTTCCACCCTTTCCAGTGCGTCTTGGCATGCAGCGCACGACGCTTCATCGATCTCCTGCCTGCGCTTTGCGATCTCTGCCCCGTCCAGGCCCGCAGCCTCGAGTCGCCGAAGCACCGCCCGCGCCGACAGGATTGCGTCTTCGGCGAGACGCGCGGACAGGGCGGTCGCCCAGTCCCGCGCCACGACGGCCGGATCGGTCACCGCTTCGGCCAGACGCCGGTCGCGGGCATGCCGTTCGACGCCCAGTTCCGGGTCCCCGCCAGTCCAGTCCTGACAGCCGCCGGGAAGGCGCAGCAGCGGACCTTCCAGCGCCTCCTCCGGCGACAGGAGCGGACCGGGCGACACTTCGGCCGACAGAAGTCGCTCCAGTGCGGCCAGCTCGCGATCCACCATCGTAGCGATGGCCGCATCGAGCCCGATCTCGGCGGAAACCGGAGCAGGACGTGCGCTCCGAACCTGCTTCATTGCCTTCTGCAACGGCCCCAGCGCCGACAGGAGCCGCTGGCGTTGCTTGTCGCCGGGGACGGCCGCGTCCTGCGCCCTGGCCTCCAGCCAGTTGGCCAGATGGTCGCAGGCCTCCTGCAGCCGCTCGCAGAACCAGGTCAGGGCCATGCCTTCGATCCGGTCGCGCCGGGGGCGGCCACTGCGCCGCTCGGCCTCTTCCACGAAGGCTTCCTGTGCCGCGCGATTGCCGTGTAGACGGCCGACGAACTTGCGCGCCAGATCCTCGGCTGAGGATGCATCGGCAAGCACCGCCTGAATGATCCCGCCGATGTGGCCGCTCGGGCGCAGGTCTTCATGCAGGATGCGGTAGGTCGGCTGATGCATGCACTTGCGCTTCTGGGCGTCCGTCCACCAGCGACGCAGGGCCTCAAGAGCCTGCGGAGCCGCAGGCTCGACCTGCCGGCCGACCAGTTCCGCCAGATGGCGGACGGACAGGCGCACCTCATGGCCAAGCGCGCCGAGCGCGCCGATGACTGCGGCATAGGGGGCCAAGGCGTCTTCGGAAGACAAGCTGCGCAGATGGGCGCGGGCCCCGTGGTCTGGATCGAACAGCGCGGGGCGCAGCAGGGCGGCAAAGGCCACCCTAGCGGCAACGGGTGGTGCCGCGGATAGCGCCCCCATCATCTCGGCCATGGCGTCGGTGCGCGCGGGTTCGGCCATGTCCTCGGCGCGCCGGATGTCGCGCAGAATGGCAAGACCGCGCAATATGGCCGATGGCAGCACGGGCCGCGCGCCCTGCCCCTCGATCAGGCGTGCCGCGTGGTAGGCCAAGGCGATCTCGCCTTCGCGAAGCCAGTGGAGAAGGGCATGGTCCGACCGGCTTTGGCCAAGGAGGGGCTCGGTGGGCCCGACCTCGGAGGGCCCGGGCCGATCTTCCACCTCTGTGGCGGTCACTCTGCCTTGATCCGTCTGAGACGGCGGCTCGTCGTCGGGCCCGCCCTGAACCGGACCGGGCGAAAGGATCTCACCAGTGGCCGGTCCGACCGACCCGGTCGCCGGCAGATCGACGGGCTCCTGGTCCGGTTCGAGCGCACCCGCATCGCCAATCACCGGATCCGGATCGCCCTCGGGGGTGTCCGGCTCGACCTCGGTCAGGCTCCCTGTCGCGACAGAAGCCCGATCGGGAACGAGCTGCGGACCGTGAAGCAAGGTTTGCAGCCCTTGAAGGGCCCCGTTGACGGCCGCCTCTGCCGCGGCATGCGCCTCGCGCGCCGTGCGCCGTTGCGGGATGAGATCCTCCTCCGCATCCAGATCGCCCGCTTCCTGGGCGGCCCGCGCCTGCTCTTCCAGCTTGCGGTGCCGTTCCTTGGCCGAGGCTGCGGCGGCCATGGCGTCGTCCAGCGCATCGAGGCTGATTTCGAGAGCGTCGAGGAAGGCCGGATCCACGCCGGCTGGCCAGGCCTCGGCCCAGTCGGCGTTGGCAGAGACCAGGCGATTGCGCAGAGCCTCGGCCCGTCGGTTCAGGGCCTCGTTGGCTTCCCTGGCCTCGGTAGCCGTGCGGCAGGCAGTGACAAGCTGCTCAGCCAGGGAGAGGATATGTTCGGCGGCGACCGCATCGGGATGGTCGAGGGCCGCCGCGGCTTCGGCCAGAGATCTGGCCAGCGCCCTCCAGTCCGATACGGGTTGGGGTGCGCCGGTTCCCCCGGACGATGCGTTTTCGTCCTTTTGCCCCGTCGATCCGACTGGGGCCGTGAGCCGCCGAAGGAGCGTCTGGACCGCCCGTTCCTCGGACATCTGGGCTAGCTCCTCGGGATCGCGCGCCAGCACGGCAGCGGGGTCCAGCCCTGTGTTCTGCTGGCAAAGCCAGCGTGCGGCGCGAAGGGCAAAGGTCTTTCTTTCGTCTCCCTTTGCCTTCATCTGGCGATCATAGGCTCGCAGGGCCTCGATCCCCTCGTCGCTGCTGACCATCCTGGCCAGCGCCGCATAGAAGGCCTTGTCGTCCTTGAGGTTACCGCTTTCGAGGAACGGCCTGAACAGATCTGCATTCTCCCGACGCTGGCTGCGCGCCACGGGGAGATGCTCGCACAGGAAGGCGGGCGACAGCGGCAGGAGGTCTTCGGGCGTGGTCGGGTCGGTCATGATGCGGCCTGATGCATCTGAAGGGCGATGGGGGTGGCGGTTCGGCCGGCTTGCACCTTGAACGAAGCAGCGGAAAGAGCGCGGGCCTGTGCGGCGGCGGGGCCCGAGAAATCATGATGCACGGTTCCCGCAACCGACCAGGCGCCAAGCCCCTGATCCAGCAGGATGTCCAGTCTGCGGCCATCTGCCAGATGGGCCGAAAGTCGGCGGAAATGCGGCATGTCTGCCTTGGCGCGCAGTTCGATGCTGGCCTGGGGAAGCAGATGGCGCAGAACCTCCCGACGCAGCGCATCGTCGGGGAAATTGTGGTGAAGGAGGCGCGCATCGGGCGGGGGGCGGTCGTCGCGGGCCAGATCCACCGCAAGTGCGGCACTTTGCGCCCCCGGTGCGGTTTGCATCAGCTCGCTGAGCAGCCGCAGCAGATGCGCCTGCAACAGGTAGCGGTCGGTGTAATGCAACCGCGCCACGCCCTCGCTGCGCATCGCACCGACCTCGAGCGGGGTTTCGCGGGCAAGCCAGTCCCAGAACCGCCGGCCGAAGCCCTTGGCCGGGCCGTCCAGCGCCGCCCCGGGCCAGAGCAGCCGGGCGTTCCCCATGCCCAGCTCGATCAGCCGGTCGGCTGACAGTCGATTGCCCATGGTCGGGGCCGCGGCCGGCCCGATCAGCGCCGGGGCGGCGGCCCCCTGCCCCCAGGTCGGGCCGGGCGCAGCCTCGGCCTGTGTGGTGATGGCCAGCGCCTGGCAATCCGAGAGTCCGTGCAGATGGCACAGCACCATCGCCCCGCCAGCCTGCGGCAAAGCCTCGGCCCGGTGCAGATCGGCAGTGCGCGCCATGGCGTGCAGCGCAAGTTTCACCGGCAAGGTAAGCCCGGCCGAGGTCAGCGCGGAAGCCAGGATGCCCACCCGGGGGCGGATGCCGGCCTCTTCCAGCCGAGGCAGCAGGCGGCGCAAGGGCCAGCCCGACAGATCCCAGCCAGCCGGATCGCCGTGCAGCCAGAGGTCGAGGCCACGAAGCAACCCTCGGCGCAGGCGATCGGCGATCAGCGCCGTTGCCGGCCGACCGGCCAGCTGCGTCGTCGGGCCGAAGACCCGAAGCGCCGGCGGCTGGGCCAGCCGGTCGCGCAGGGCAAGCGCCAACGACAGGGCGCAGGGGCGGTCCAGCGCCAGATCGCGGCTGTTCAGGTCGGGGCGCAGAATGCAGGCCGGGCAGCCGAGGCGGCAGGCTTCGGGGCAGTCCAGAAGCTCTGCCGCGCGCGTCAGGGCAGCTGCGAGCATCTCGGGCTCGGCCATGCGGGCCGACAGCCCCGCACCCCCAGCGGCACGATCGTGCAGGAAGGCCGAGACCCGCGCCTCGCCCGACGGTCCGGTCGAGGGCGCGGCGGAAGGCACGATTTCGGCAGGTTCCACCCCCAGCCGCTCGGCCAGCGCCTCGCGCAGGGCGGCGGCCAGGGCGCGTGCGGCGGGTTCGGTCACGCGGAGATCAACGCTGGCGGCCGGAAGCTGCCATTCCCAGACATCGGTGCGCACCACCTGCGCCAGGTGCAGGTTGCGCTGGATGCGCGCGGGATTGTTCGAGGCCGGGCAGTAGCCGTCGTGCGTGCGCAAAGGCCCCCGGCGAAGAAGCAGGGCAGGATGCTTGCGAATCGCATGGGGCAGGTCGGCGGGCGGGCCGGGGGGCGGGGCCTCCATCGGGTGGGCGCGCCCGCAGTCCAGACAGATGGCAAAGCCGCCGCCCTGCGGGCCCGCAGTCGTCACCGCGAGGCGGCCCTCGGGATCGGCGCGCATCCGCCCCGCGCCTTCGGCCAGCGCCACCCAATCGCCGCCGTGGGCCGACAGGCGCGGCGGATCGGCCGGGACATGGGCCAGGTTCTCGTAGCCCACATGCGCGGGGCTTGCCCCAAGAAACCCCGCAGGCCGCAGGGTGCGGCGCGTCTCGACCGCTCCATGCCCGCAGCGGGGGCAGGAGTCGGGGGCCGCGGCGCTCCAGCCGAAGGCGCGGCAGGCCGGGCAGGACCAGAGGCTGCGCAGATCCTCCAGCCCCGAGGCATCGGCCCCCGCCTGCCAGGCCGGAAGAATGCCTTCGGAGCGGTGCACCAGCCCGTCGATGACCAGCTCGGCCCCCGGCGCATATTCGCGCAAAGCCTGATCCAGCGCGCGCGCGGCAGTGCCCCGAACGAAGCGGCTTTCGCCCTGCCCCGCTTCAGCGGGCCGATGGCGCAGGTTCTGGAAGGTGACGACATCGGTGGGAAAGCCATGGGCCGGGGTGAAGCCCCGGCGGGCCAGTTCGCCCAGGAGAAATTCGCCCTTGAGCCGGTTCGCGCGCGATTTCAGCGCCTTGCGGGCCTCGGGGTCGGCCGCACCGGCCGCGGCCTGCAAGAGCGTCAGATGTTCGCGCCGCCAGCCGGCCACCAGCGTCTCGAAGGCGGCGCGGGTCTCTGCGCCAAGCGCCCCGACCCCCTGCCCCGCCAGCACCGTGCCCGCCAGAAGGTCACTCAGCGGCCCGGCCAGCCTTTCGGCCCAGCCGGCATCGAGATCGGCCAGGAAGGCATCGGCGGGGGCGCCGTCCTCGACCGGCTTGTCGGCGCATTCCCCCGCGCCCAGGAAGGCGCCGATCGATCCGGTCACATCGGTTCCGCCCCGCACCGCCAGCCAGGCGGTCAGGATCGCCGCATTGACGTGGCGGCGCACCAGCGCCGGGCTGTCGAACCAGACACGCGGGGCCACGATGGGCCGGGTGAGCCAGGCCGCCGGGTTGTCGAAGGCCCGACGGTCCAGCGGCAGGGCGCGGCAGAAGGTCATGGTGAAGGCAAAGGGCTCGCCCCGCCGGCCGGCGCGGCCGGCGCGCTGGCGGTAATTGGCGAGCGACGGTGGAACATTGGCGTTCACCACCAGCCGAACATCCGCAAGGTCTACCCCCATCTCCATGGTGGTGGAGCAGTTCAGCAGATTGATCCGCCCCTCGGCGAAGGCTTGTTCATAGCGTTGCAGCGTGGGGCGCGGGATCTGGGCGGAATGTTCCTGAGCGCGGATGTAAGGCGCGAATGCGGCCAGCCGGTCGTGCAGGTCGGTCCAGAGGCCGCGGGCACGCAGGGCCGCCACGGCCGGGTCGGCGGCGCACCAGGCCCCGACCGCCTCGCGTTGAGCGGGGGGCAGCCCGCCGCGGTTGGCCGCCGGCAGGCGGGGGATTTCGATGGGCTCCATCAGGCGGGCGGGGTCGTTCGGGCTGCGCCCGTCCAGCGCGAAGGGATAGGGCCGGCGCGTGACCGGGCAGAGAACGGCGCGGTCCAGCCGCGCGACCGCCGCGCGGCCGAAGTCCAGCCGCCAGGCCCCCGCGCCGGTATCGCGCGCCGCCGTGCCGGCAATCAGCTGCCAGAGCGCATCCAGCACCGCGCCCGCGCGATCCTGATCGATGCGGCTGTCGGGGCTGCCGCCTATCAGGGCATAGACCAGTTCGGTCAGGCGCGACAGCCGGCCGTTGACCGGCAGCGCCCCCGGAAAGCGCCGGCTGTTGGGCGGCATGTCCTGGGCCCGGGTGCCCGCGGAGACGACCGCGTTGAGAACGCCATAGCGCGGCGCGACCAGCCGCACGCAGGCCGGTGGCATGTCCACGGCGAGAGACTGGCGGAACACCAGATCCACCGCCGTGTGGGCAAGGCCCGCCCATCCCTCGGCGTCGATGCCGGCCTCGCGCAGCGGCGCTGGTGGGCCGGACAGGCGGGCGCGTTCTTCCATCGCGGGGAAGATCAAGCGCAGCAGGCCCAAGGTCTCGGGGTTGTTCTGCACCCGGGGGCGGCGGAACAGTTCCCGATAAAGAAACATTTCGGCCAGCTTCACCGGATCGTCCGCAAGACCCGCCCCCAGAGTGCGGCCCCTCCAGATCTCGCCGGCAAAGCTGCGCAGATCCTCGTGTCTGGCCAGACCCTGGACCAGCTCGCCCCAGCGGATCGGCGCGGCGGCGGCGCCGGTGAGTTCGGCAAGCTCGCGCGCCTTGTCCTCGGCCATGTCGTCGTAGCCTACGGCGCGCAGCCGGGCGATCTCGTCCGTCAGCTTCGCGATGCGGGCCGGATCGGCGCCCGCCGGAGCCTCCTGCACCGCATGCCACAGGAAGGCGCGGGTCAGGTCGCGCTCGGCCCCCTGCTGCAGCTTGGCGGCCAGTCGCGCCACGCCCTGCCGGCTGTCGGAAAAGCTGATCGCCCGCCGCCCACCCGCCGGCAGGCCGGGCCGGCCGTCGGCGGGCGCGAGGTCCATGAGCACGCCCCCGATGCCGTTGCCGATCAGGAAGGGCGGGCCGAAGCGGAAGCCGGTCAGCCCCGCCTGACCGGCACGGGCGCAACAGGCGCGCTCGGGCGGGGTCTTGATCAGCCGGGCGGCACAGGCCCGGGTGTCGGGCGGGGGCGCATTGTCGAACCACAGGCCATCGGCCCCCAGCCAGCCCGGCAGCCCGCCCCCCTGCCCCGCCGCAGCAAGCCAGGCCAGGCCCGTCGGCGCGGCGGAGGCCTCGTCCTCCTCGGGGTCCTGATCCAGAGCAAAATCGTCGCCCTCGCCGGGCTCGGGCGGCAGAAGGCGGGGCTGCGCACCGCTTGCCAGACGACCCTGCAGATGGACTGTGCCGCAGTCATTGCAGGCCACGACCTCATAGACCTGCGCTCCGCAATCGCAGGTGGCGCGGGCGGAAAGGTAGGTGGCGCCGAAGGGCCAGCCTGCGCCATCGGCGGCAAGCTCGGGCGCGCGGTGCGCACAGGCCGGGTTCGGGCAGGCCCAGAGCCCGCCCTGCGCGCGGTGGAACAGATGCGCCCGCCAGGGCATGAGCGGCCGCCCCTGCCATTCGGCCGTGCCCAGCCGGTCGAGGAGCTGCGCCGCAGCCTCGCGCTGGCCCGGATCGCCGGTCAGGATCCGCGCCACCTGGGAGAGCGGTCGGCCGGCGTCAGACAGGGCCCGGCGCAGATCCTGCACCCGCGGGTGGGCGGCGAGCACCTCGGGCGGCAGATCCGGCAGCAGCGGCCCGTCGGGCCCTGCCATGGGCAGATCGGGCGCGCGCTCCTGCCCCTCGATCACGGCCACCTGTTCCTGCCCCTGCCCGGCCAGCGCCGCGGCGAAGGCAGCAAGCTTCTCGGCCGTCCGCTCCTCGCCCCCGATGGTGGCCGAGGTGGCGATCAGCCGCACCTCGCCCGGCGTCACACCGAAGGCCGCCCGCACCCGCCGTAGCAGCAGTGCCATCTCGGCCGCCTGGCTGCCGACGTAGGTATGCGCCTCGTCCAGCACGACCCAGCGCAGCGCCCCCTGACTGGCCTGGAGGATAGGCCGGTCGGCGCTGCGCAGAAGCAGATACTCCAGCATGGTGATGTTGGTCACCAGAATCTCGGGCGGACGTTCGCGGATCGCCTGGCGCGAACGCAGTTCCACCATGTCCGACCGGATGGTGGCCTGGCGTTCGGTTTCGGGCGTGTCGCCATTCAGGAGCGCAAACCTCACCCGTCCCCCCAGCCCCTCGGCCCAGGCGCGCAGACGGTCTCGCTGGCTTTCGATCAGGGCGTTGAGCGGATAAAGCAGGATCGCCCGTACCCCGCCGCCAGGGCGGGGATGGGTCAGCGCGTCCTGCAGGACCGGGATCAGGAAGCATTCGGTCTTGCCCGCCCCGGTGCCGGCGGTGATCAGGGCGGATTTCCCCTCTGCCAGCGTCGCCTGCCAGGCGGCCAGCTGATGGGCGTAAGGCGCACGGTCGGCGGGCATCCGTGCAGCCTCGGCCCCATCCAGCGCTGCCACCAGATCGGGCGACAGCAGCCCCGGGGCCAGCACCGACAGCGGGCGGTCGGCAGGTTTCCAGGCGCGGGCGATCTCGATCACCGGATCGGCGAGCAGCGCCCCTTCGGTTCCCGGTGGGGCCGCCAGCCGCCGCGCCAGCCAGCGGTTCAACCCGGGGCTGTCGATTCGCGCCCGAGCAACCATGCCCGCAGCCGAGGCGCGCGTCAGCCGGTCGAGCGCGGGCAGAAGGTTGGATGCAGCACGGTCGGTCATCGGGCGGTCCCGGTCAATGCAAGGGTCAGGGCACAGGGCAAGGCGCAGTCGAAATAGGCCGGATCGGCGGCACGCAGCGCGATCAGGCGCAGGATTTCGGTCGCTGCGAGGGGCGGCCGCAACCCGGCGGCGGTCTCGGCCGCGACCAGCGGCGCATGCAGCAGGGCGTCCATGTCGCCGTTGCCGATGCGCGGCGCCGCCAGCCGGCAGGCGCGAAGCCCATCGACCCCCTGCGGCAGGGAAACGAACCGGCGCGCGGCCTCCTGCGCGGCGTCGGTCAGACGTCCGGGAGGACCAGCCAGCGGGACCCGTGCACCAGCCGCATCGAGGGCGAGGGGAGGCAGGCCGGCAGCGGCGAGTGCCGCGCCCAGATGCGCGGCGAGTTCGGGGCGTATCGCGACGATCTCGCCCGCCGCGCGGGCCATCGCCGTTGCGGCCTCGGCCGCGGCATCCTCCAGCCCCGCTGCCGCAAGGCGCGCGCTGACGCGCCGATGCG
>JANZZL010000077.1 GCA_026419405.1 Paracoccaceae bacterium
GGCCTGCGCCCGGCCCGCGGGGTGGGCGCACTTGCGCCCGCCTCGGGGGGGCGGGTCGGGCGCAAGCCGGTTCACAGGCGAACCGGCAAGAGGGCGCCCACGTGGTGGCGTGCACTCATGATCGGGGGCGGGACCAGTGACCCGCGAACGCCTCCATCTCTTCGACACCACGCTGCGCGACGGCCAGCAGACGCAGGGCGTGCAGTTCTCGGCGCAGGACAAGGCCGAGATCGCGCAGGCGCTCGATGCCCTCGGCGTGGACTACATCGAGGGCGGCTGGCCCGGCGCCAACCCCACCGACAGCGAGTTCTTCGACCGCCCGCCGCAGACGCGCGCCACCCTCACCGCCTTCGGCATGACCCGGCGCGCCGGGCGCAGCGCGTCGAACGACGACCTGCTCGCCGCGGTCGTCAACGCCGGCACCGCGGCGGTCTGCCTCGTCGGCAAGGCGCACGACTACCACGTGGCCGCCGCCCTCGGCATCGGCCTCGAGGAGAACCTCGCGAGCATCGCCGACTCGGTCGCCCATCTCGTGGCGCAGGGCCGCGAGGCGATCTTCGACGCCGAGCACTTCTTCGACGGCTACCGCGCCAACCCCGACTATGCCCTCGCCTGCCTGAGGGCGGCGCTCGAGGCCGGGGCGCGCTGGGTCGTGCTCTGCGACACCAACGGCGGCACGCTGCCCGCCGAGGTCGGGCGCGTCACGGCCGAGGTGATCGCCGCCGGTATCCCCGGCGCGCGGCTCGGCATCCACTGCCACGACGACACCGGCAATGCCGTGGCCAATTCGCTCGCCGCCATCGACGCGGGCGCGCGGCAGGTGCAGGGCACGCTCAACGGGCTGGGCGAGCGCTGCGGCAACGCCAACCTGACGACGCTGATCCCGACGCTCCTGCTCAAGGAGCCCTACGCCAGCCGCTTCGAGACCCGCGTCACCCGCGAGGCGCTCGCCGGGCTTGTCCGCACCAGCCGGATGCTCGACGACATCCTCAACCGCGTGCCGCTGCGCAGCGCGCCCTATGTCGGGGCCTCGGCCTTCGCCCACAAGGCGGGTCTGCACGCCAGCGCCATCCTGAAGGACCCGGCGACCTACGAGCATGTGCCGCCCGAGGCGGTGGGCAACCAGCGCGTGATCCCGATGTCGAACCAGGCGGGGCAGTCGAACCTGCGCGCCCGGCTGGCCGAGGCCGGGATCGAGGTCGCCCCCGGCGACCCGCGCCTTGCCCGCATCCTCGAGACGGTCAAGGCGCGCGAGGACATGGGCTATTCCTACGACACGGCGCAGGCGAGCTTCGAGATCCTCGCCCGGCGCGAACTGGGGATCAACCCGCAGTTCTTCGAGGTCAAGCGCTACCGGGTGACGGTGGAGCGGCGGAAGAACAAGTACGACCGCATGGTGAGCCTCTCCGAGGCGGTGGTCGTGGTGAAGATCGGCGAGCGCAAGATGCTCTCGGTCTCCGAGAGCATGGACGAGCACGGCACCGACCGCGGCCCGGTCAACGCGCTGGCCAAGGCGCTGGCCAAGGACCTCGGGCCCTACCAGCGCTACATCGACGACATCCGGCTCGTCGATTTCAAGGTGCGCATCACCCAGGGCGGCACCGAGGCGGTGACGCGCGTGGTGATCGACAGCGAGGACGGCCAGGGCCGGCGCTGGTCCACCGTCGGGGTCTCGCCCAACATCGTGGATGCCTCGTTCGAAGCCCTGCTCGACGCGATCCAGTGGAAGCTGATCCGCGACTGCGGGACGCCCCTGGCCGCGGCTGCGGAATGACGATCGTCGAGCTCTTCGAGGGGCTCGACCGGGCCGGCCCGGGAGACCGCGAAAGTCTCGAGCGGGCCCTTGCCGGGGTGCCGCCGGACGCGCGCGTGCTCGATGCCGGCTGCGGGCGCGGCGCCGACCTGCCGGCGCTGCTGGCCCGGGTGCCGCGGGGCAGGGTGGTGGCGGTCGATCGGGCCCCGGCCTTCATCGCCCATGTCCGGGCCGCGTTCCCGCGGGTCCGCGCCGAGGTGGCCGACATGCTCGACCCGCCGGGCGGGCCCTTCGACCTGATCTGGTGCGCCGGGGCGATCTGCCATGCCGGGGTGGCGCCGGCACTCGCCGCCTGGCGGCGCGCCCTTGCCCCCGGCGGACGGGTCGCGTTCTCCGACCTCCTGCTGCGCGTTCCCGATCCCGCGCCCGCGCTGCGCGACTGGCTCGCCGGCGCGGGCGTGGCGCTGCGCGACGAGGCGGCGCTGCGGGCCGAGGTCGCCGCGGCCGGCTTCCGCGTGCTCGATGCATTCTGGATCTCCCGCGCGGCGTGGCAGGCCTGCTGCGGGCCGCTGGAACGGCGCCTCGACGGGCTGGAGACGAGTCCGCTGACGCGGGCCCTGCGGACCGAGATCGCCCTGTGGCGCAGGCATGGCGAGGAATTCGGCTACCTGCTGGCCGTGACCGAGCCTTCGCCATGAGCTTCGCGGACCTCGCCGCACGGCTCGAACGCGGCGACCCCGACCGCTTCCTCGCCCTGATGGCCGCCCCGCCTGCGGCGCGGGCGCGGCTGTTGCCGCTCTACGCCTTCAACCTCGAGGTCGCCCGGGCCGCCTGGGTCACGGATGAACCGCTGATCGCCGAGATGCGCCTGCAATGGTGGCGCGATGCACTGGCCGAGATCGCGGCGGGCGGGCGGCCGAGGGCGCACGAGGTGCTGGAGCCGCTCGCCGCAGTGCTGCGCCAGGCGGCGGTCCCGCCCGGGCTGCTCGACGCGATCGCCGCCGCCCGGCGATGGGACATCGGGCGCGACCGCTTCGCCGATGCCGCCGCGCTCGCCCGGCATCTGGAGGCGACCGGCGGCAACCTGATGTGGGCGGCCGCCCTTGCGCTGGGCGCGCCCCCCGCGGCCGAGGCGCCGGTGCGCGACCTCGCCCGCGCCGGCGCGCTCGCGGCCTGGTTGCAGGCGGTGCCCGCGCTGCGGGCGCGCGGCCGCCACCCGCTGCCCGATCCCGCGCCGCAGGCGGTCGCGGCCCTGGCGCGCGAGGGGCTCGGCTGGCTTTCGGCCGCGCGCCGGGAACGCGGCCGGATCCCACGGCAGGCGGTTGCCGCGCTGCATCCCGCCTGGCAGGCCGGTCCGATCCTGCGCCGGGCCGCGCGCGACCCCGCCGCCGTCGCCGAGGGCCGCCTGGGGCTTTCCGAGGCGGGCCGGCGCGGGCGGCTCCTCTGGCAGGCGCTGACCGGGCGCTGGTGATCCGCCCCGTTCCGCTCCCCGTCCTGCACCGCCGTCCCCCGCTACCGCAGCCGCGCAATGGGGGGCGGCCCGGTCGGGCCACCCCCGTCTGATTCAATGGCGAACTGAAACGACTTCTTGCGAAATCCGGTGGAAACCTGTGCAGCCGGCGCGGCAGCCGGCCGCAGCCGGCCGGCCGGAGACCGCGCCGACAATGCCGACCCGGCGCGCCGGCAGATCGGCGCACCCGCAGCAGGCGCCGTTGCCGGTCGCCGCGTCGAGCGGCCGGAGCGGCCGTCCCCCGCCTGCGGGCAGCGGCCCGGAACGCTCCGGCGCACGGGCGGGCGGCGCGTGGCCCGCAGCCCCGGTCGCGCGGGCACCGGCGCCCCGCAGGCCCGCTGCGTTCCCGACCGCGGCCGGCATCCCCCGCGCGGCAGCGCGACGGCCGCGCGCGAACGGCGTGGCGCCGATCGGTGCGCCGCGGCTGGCCGCGAGCTCCCGCTCGCGCCGGGCGTCCCGAAGCTGCGCGATGGGGCGGGCTGGCCCCGGCTCGGGGCCGTGGGTCCCGCCGGTCGCGCATCCGGCCGGGCAGATTGCCGAGGCGCGCATCGGGGCAGGCGCAGCCCTCACGAGTCACTCTCCCGTCGGCTGTCGGTGGCCCTCAGGCTGCAAGAGGCGCGTCACAGCGCGGTGACCGGGGGGTGACGCGGCGGTGAAGGGCCGATGACGCCGCGGCACTCACAGTAGAAGGCCGCCCGGCGCCCTCACGCCGGACGGCCTTCCCGTTACCCCGACACGCCCGCGGGGCAACCGCGCCGCGTGTTCAGGAAAACCTCAGAATTCCTCGGAACCCGTGTCGATGAAGGAACCGCCGGGGCCGGCGATGTGATCGGGCAGGACGAAGATCAGGACCTCGCGGATCAGCAGGCAGGCCACGAAGGCAGCGACCAGTTCATCGAAGGAGATCTGACCCAGAAGTTCCATCGTTCCCTCCATCGTCCCGATGGCCCCGGAATCGCCGCCAAAGAGGGCAAAAGTGCGACGCAAGGGCGGGCATTTCTTGGAATCTTCCTGGCCGATCCCGGGCCGCGGCGGACGACCGCGGCCGCGGGACGCTTGGTCGCGCTTGAAGCGGCCGTGGCGCCTCTCTAGGGTTCGCCCGGCACAGGAGGGCGCGCATCGGACATGGCCGCAACCCGCAAGCTTTTCGAGGAGGTGGGCGAGAGCACGCCGCGCGCCCGTCCGGCGGGCGGGATGATCGACGGCCCCGGCGCGGGTTCGCGCACGGCGGTGCGGGCCTGGCTCGTCGCGCTGTTCGTGCTCGTCGTCGTGATGATCGCGGTGGGCGGGCTCACCCGGCTGACCGACTCGGGCCTCTCGATCACCGAATGGCGGCCGGTGACCGGGGCCATCCCGCCGATGTCCGAGGCCGACTGGGCGGCGGAGTTCGAGAAGTATCGCGCGAGCCCGCAGTACCTGCACCAGAACCGCGGCATGAGCCTCGAGGAGTTCCGCTTCATCTACTGGTGGGAGTGGGGCCACCGTCAGCTCGGCCGGCTGATCGGCCTGGTCTGGGCGGCGGGCCTCGTCGCCCTCTGGGCGACGCGGCGGATCCCGGCCGGCTGGACCGGGCGGCTCCTCGGCCTCGGCGTGCTCGGCGGGGCGCAGGGCGCGATCGGCTGGTGGATGGTGGCCTCGGGCCTCGAGGGCGAGATGGTCAGCGTGGCGAGCTACCGTCTGGCGGTGCACCTCGGCCTGGCCTTCGTCATCCTCGGGCTGATCGCCTGGTTCGTCTACCAGCTGGGCCGGCCGGCGGCGGCACTGCTCCAGGCCCGCCGCAACCGCGAGGCGCCGCTGGCCGCGCTGGCCGCCGCCACCGCCGGGCTGGCCTTCCTCCAGATCCTGCTCGGCGCGCTGGTCGCGGGCATCGACGCCGGGCGCGGCTTCACCGACTGGCCGCTGATGGCCGGCGGCTTCCTGCCGCCCGATCCGTTCTGGATCGAGCCGCTCTGGCGCAACTTCTTCGAGAACGCGGGCCTCGTGCAGTTCGTGCACCGGATGGGGGGCTACCTCCTGCTCGCGGCCGGGCTCGCGCTGTGGTGGCGCAGCCGGTCGAGCCCGCATCCGCGCACCCGCGCCTCGGGCAACATGATGGCGGCGATGCTGCTGCTGCAGGTGGGGATCGGCATCGTCACCGTCATGCACTCCGCCCCGCTTGCGCTCGCGCTGCTGCATCAGCTCGGCGCGGTGGCGCTCTGGGCGATGATCCTCCGCCTGCGCTTCCTTGCGCTCTATCCGGTCGCGGCTTCGGTGCGGGGCGGGCCGTGAGCGCCTTCGAGGACCTGATGGCCTTCCAGCGCGAGACCGAGGCGCTGGCGCAGGTCGCCGGCCGTCTCGGCTGGGACCAGGAGACGGTGATGCCCCGCGGCGCGGCGGCGCAGCGCGGCGAGGAGATGGGGGCGATGGAGGCGGTGCTCCATGCCCGCCGGACGGACCCGCGCGTGGGCGAGTGGCTCGCGGCGCTGGACGACTCCGCGCTGGACGAGGCCGGCCGCGCCCAGGTCAGGCTGATCCGGCGCGGCTACACGCGCGCGTCGAAGGTTCCCGGCCGGCTCGCCGCCGAGATCGCGCGCGTCACCTCGGTCGCCCAGGGGGTCTGGGCCGAGGCCAGGGCGCAGAACGACGTCGGCCGCTTCCTGCCGACGCTGGCCGAGGTGGTGCGGCTGAAACGCGAGGAGGCGGCGCATCTCGCCGAGGGGCGCGACCTCTACGACGCGCTGCTCGACGACTACGAGCCGGGCATGACCGGCGCCGAGGTCGAGGCGATGTTCGCGGCTCTCCGCCCGAGGCTCGTGGCGCTGCGCGAGGCGGTGCTCGGCTCGGGCCGCCGGCCGGAGCCGCTCAGGGGCCATTTCGACGGCACCGAGCAGATGCGCATGGCCGCCGAGCTCGCCGGCGTCTTCGGCTACGACTGGACGACGGGGCGGCTCGACCGCTCGGTGCACCCCTTCTCCTCGGGCTCGGGCACCGACTGCCGGATCACCACGCGGGTCGCCGAGGATGATCCGTTCAACTGCTTCTACTCCACGATCCACGAGGTCGGCCATGCGAGCTACGAGCAGGGGATCGACCGCGCCTTCCTGCTGACGCCGGTGGGGCAGGGGGTCTCGATGGGCGTGCACGAGAGCCAGAGCCGGATCTACGAGAACCAGCTCGGCCGCTCGCGCGCCTTCACCGGCTGGCTGCATGCGCGGATGCGCGAGCGCTTCGGCGACTTCGGGGTGGACGGGCCCGAGGCGTTCTATGCCACCGTCAACCGCGTCGTGCCGGGATACATCCGCACCGAGGCCGACGAGGTGCACTACAACCTGCACATCCTGATGCGCTTCGACCTCGAGCGCGCGCTGATCCGGGGTGCGCTCGACGTGGCCGACCTCGAGACGGCCTGGAACGCGCGCTTCGAGCGCGACTTCGGCGTGCCGGTGGACATGCCCGCGCATGGCCTGCTGCAGGACGTGCACTGGTCGGTCGGGCTGTTCGGCTACTTCCCGACCTACACGCTCGGCAACCTCTATGCCGGCTGCCTGCATGCCGCGCTGCGCCGCGACATCCCCGACCTCGACGCGGCGCTCGCGGCGGGCGACCTGCGGCCCGCCACGGGCTGGCTGCGCGAGCGCGTGCAGCGCCACGGCGGGCTCAGGCCCCCGCGCGAGACGATCGCCCGGGCCATCGGCGGGGAACCGGGGCCGGAGCCGCTGCTGGCCTATCTCGAGGCCAAGTTCGGCGAACTCTACGGGCTCTGAACGGTCCGCACCGGGCCCTCGCGCAGCCCGTGATACCAGTAGGCCAGCCGCAGCATCGGCAGCCGCAGCGCCGGCAGCGGGAAGCGCCGCGGCGGCGTGGCGAGGGGCGCGGGCAGGCGCAGCCGCTCGCCCGCCATCATCCGCCCGACCAGATGCCCGCCGTAGGAGGCCGACGAGACCCCGTTGCCGTGCCAGCCGAAGGCGGCCCAGAGCCCCTCGGCCCCCGGCACCGGCCCGACATAGGGCGTGAGCGAGCCGGTCAGGCAGACCAGGCCCGACCATTCGCGCTCGGTCTCCACCCCGGCCCAGGCGGGGAACATCGCCTCGAAGTCGGCCCGCACCTTCCGCCGCACCGCCGCCTCCTCGGCGGGGTCGGCCGAGAGCCCGCCGCGCATCCCGAACAGGAAGCGGTCGTCGGGCAGAAGCCGGAAGTAGTGCAGCAGCCGCCGGCTGTCGTAGGCCATGACCCGCCGCGTCCAGCCCTGGGCGCGCCTCTCGGCCTCGGCGAGCGGGCGGGTGACGAGGATCGAGGACATGGCCGGCAGCGTCCGCCCGGCAATCCAGGGCGGCAGGTCCTCCGAGGAATAGCCGTTGGTCGCGATCAGCACCTGCCGCGCCCGGACCGTTCCGCCCGGCGTGGCGAGCCGCCATCCCCCCGCCTCGGGCACAAGCGCCGTCACCGGGCTGTCGCCGTGCAGCCGCGCGCCCGCCGCCTCGGCGGCCGCGGCAAGCCCCAGCACGTAGCGCATCGGGTGCAGCGGGAAGCCGACCGGATCGAACCAGGCGCCGAAGGCGGCGGGCGTCGCGAGCCCCTCCTGCGCAAGCGCCTCGCGCGGGATCAGCCGGTAGTCGATCCCGAAGCGCGCGCGCTTCAGCGCCGCGCGGGCCTGCATCTCGCGCCAGGCCGCCTCGGAATGGGCAAGGCAGATCTCGCCCCTCTCGGCGCCCGCCTCGGCGTCGATCCCGCGCTCGGCAAGCGTGCGCTCGACATGCGCGACCGCCTCGATCTGCCACTGCCGGAAGGCGGCGGCCTCTGCCTGGCCGAAGCGGCGCACGAGCTGCGCATCCGAAAGCTTCGAGCCCCCCATGCAGCAGAAGCCGCCGTTGCGCCCCGAGGCGCCCCAGCCGGGCTGGCCCGCCTCCAGCACCACCACGCCGACGCCCGCTCCGGCGAGCGCCAGCGCCGCCGAGAGCCCGGCGTAGCCCGCCCCGACGATCGCGGCCTCGGCCACCCGGTCGCCGGCCAGCGGCGGGCGCGGCGGTGCCGCCC
>JANZZL010000112.1 GCA_026419405.1 Paracoccaceae bacterium
CTGGTCTCGTGGGCTCGGAGATGTGTATAAGAGACAGGGGTTGACCCACTGGAAGGCCGCCGCCTGCAGGAAGGTCATCGGCCGGCCGGCCTCGTCCCGGCCCTCGGGCGGCGCCGCATGGGCGAACTTCCAGGCGAGCCAGAGCAGGTAGGCCACGCTCGCCGCCTTCAGGACCGTATGGCTCGCCGGCCAGGCGTCGAAGAGCCGCACGAGGCCGAGCCCGACCGCCGCAGCCATGAACACGAATCCCAGCGCCACGCCCGCCATGTGCGGCAGCGTCCGGCGGAACCCGAAGTTCGCCCCCGAGGTCATCAGCATGATGTTGTTCGGCCCGGGCGTGATCGAGGTCACGAAGGCGAAGGCGGCGAGGGCGAGCAGGAGATCGGCGTTCATGCGCGCAAGCCTAGCCGGATCTGCGCGCAACTTGCTTGCGAACATTGTCCCTCTGGCCCAATCTGCGCACGGAATGCTTGTTCTTGACCAGATTGACGAACGGATCGTGCAGATCCTGTCGCGCGAGGGGCGGCTGTCGAACGTGGAGCTCGCGGCGAAGGTCGGCCTCTCCCCTTCGGCCTGCTCGCGCCGGGTGGCCGATCTGGAACGGCGCGGCGCGATCCTCGGCTACCGCGCCGTCATCGCGCCAGAGGCGCGCCGTGGCGGCTTCACCGTCCTGGTCGCGGTCGGGCTTTCGGAACACACCAGGGCCGCGCAGGAGTCCTTCGAGCGCGCGGTCTCCCGCGCCTGGCAGGTGCGGGAATGCCACAACATCACCGGCGCGGTGGAATACATGCTCCGCGTCGAGGTGCCAGACCTTGCCGCCTACAAGCAGTTCCACACCGAGGTGCTCGGGGCGCTGCCGCAGGTCAGGCAGATCACCTCCTACGTGGTCATGGCCTCGCCCAAGGACGAACGCGCCTGAACGGGGCCGCCGCGTCCCCGGCGCGCCCGCCGGGCAGGCCCGTGACATCCCCGCAGGCCTCCGCTAAAAGGCCCGCGACCTTCCCGGGACTGACACGGACCTTCGCCCCATGACCACCCTCGTCTTCGGCCACAAATCCCCCGATACCGACTCGACCGGCTCGCCGCTGATCTGGGCCTGGTATCTGACCCATGTGAAGGGCACCCCGGCCGAGGCGAGGCTTCTGGGCGAGCCCAATACCGAGGCCGCCTTCGTGCTTCAGCGCTGGGGCGCAGCCAAGCCCCCGATCATCGAGGACGTGAGCCCCGAGGACGAGGTGGTGATCGTCGACACCAACAACGTCGCCGAGCTGCCGCCCTCGATCAACGAGGCGAAGGTCGTGGGGATCATCGACCATCACCTGCTGCAGGGCGGGCTGCGCACGAAGGCGCCGATCGAGATCACCGTGCGCCCCGTCGCCTGCACGGCCACGATCATGCACGCGCTGATGGGCGATGACGCCGGCAGGATGCCCGACCAGATCAAGGGCCTGATGCTGTCCTGCATCCTCTCCGACACGCTGGAATTCCGCTCGCCCACGACCACGGCCGCCGACCGCGACCTCGCGCGCCGCCTGGCCGCCGACCTCGGCATCGACATCCCCGCCTACGCGGCCGAGATGTTCGCCGCGAAGTCCGATGTCTCGCGCTTCAGCGATGCCGAACTGCTGCGGATGGATTCCAAGGAATACGAGATCGGCGGGAAGGAGCTGCGCATCTCCGTGCTCGAGACCACCTCGCCCGCCACGATCCTCGCCCGCAAGGACAGCCTGATGCGGTCGATGGAGGAGGTCGCGCGCGAGGACGGCGCCGATCAGGTGCTGCTCTTCGTCGTGGACATCCTGCGCGAGGAGGCGACGCTGCTCGTCCCCAACGACCTCGTGAAGACCCTGGCCGAGCGCAGCTTCGGCGCGACCGTCACCGGCGATACCGTCGTGCTGCCGGGCATCGTCAGCCGGAAGAAGCAGATCATCCCGAACCTGAAGCTCTGATCGCGCGTTGATCGGCTCTCCGGCGCCCGCGGGCGCCCACGGCCCTGCGAGGTTCCGATGACCGAGATCATCCAGTCGCTGAGCCAGATCGCCGACCGCTACGAGGCGGTGTTCTGCGACCTCTGGGGGTGCCTGCACAACGGCCACACCGCCTATCCGGCCGCCGTCGAGGCGCTGCGCGGCTTCCGCCGGCGCGGCGGCGTCGTCGTGCTGCTGACCAATTCCCCCAAGCCGCGCCGCGAGGTCGAGAAGCAGATCGCCCGCATGGACGTGCCGGCCGACTGCTGGGACGTGATCGCCACCTCGGGCGACAGCGCCCGGATGGCGATGTTCCAGGGCGCGGTCGGCCGCCGGGTCTGGTTCGTTGGCCAGCCGCACGATCTGGCCTTCTTCGAGCCGCTGAAGATCCTCGAGGATCCCGTGCAGATCGAGCGCGTCGGCCTGCGCGAGGCCGAGGGCATCGTCTGCTGCGGGCCCGAGGATCCGCACGCCGACCCGTCGGTCTACCGCCCCGATTTCCTCTTCGCCAGGCAGCAGGGGCTGAAGATGCTCTGCGCCAACCCCGACATCGTGGTGGACCGGGGCCCGGTCCGGGAATGGTGCGCCGGCGCGCTCGCGCAGCTCTACGAGGAGATGGGGGGCGAGGCGCTCTACTTCGGCAAGCCGCACCCGCCGGTCTACGACCTTGCCCGGCGGCGGCTGGCGAAGCTGCGCCCGGTGGAGGACTCGCGCATCCTCTGCATCGGCGACGGCATCCGCACCGACATCCTCGGCGGGATCGGCGAGGGGCTCGACACCCTCTTCGTCACCGGCGGCCTCGCCGCCGCCGAGATGGGGCCCGACGTCGAGAACCCCGATCCGGCGCGGCTGGCCGCCTTCCTCGCCCGCGAGCAGCTTTCCCCCACCGCGGCGATCGGCCGGCTCAGGTAGAGGCAGCCGGGCAACAAAGTTGCGTCATTGTGACGCCTGTTGTAGTTTCGTTGCGCAATATACTTGCGCGGCCGACGCGACTCGTCTATGCCGCGGCGCAGAAACGCTTGCAGGTGGGCCATGCTGGACAGCCACGCGATGACCGACAACTACCCCCGGGGCACGATCTGCATCGAGGACCTCGAGATCGGCATGTCGCGCCACCTGCGCAAGCAGATCACCGACCGAGACATCGAGCTGTTTGCCGAGGTCTCGACCGACCGCAACCCGGTGCATCTCGACGATGCCTATGCCCGCGACACGATCTTCGAGGGGCGCATCGCCCACGGCATGCTCACCGCCGGGCTGATCTCGGCGGTGATCGGCGAGCAGCTTCCCGGCCACGGCACCGTCTATCTCGGCCAGTCGCTGAAGTTCATGGCGCCGGTGCGGCCCGGCGACGTCGTGCTCGCCGAGGTCAGCGTCACCGCCATCGACCATTCGCGGCGCCGGGTCACCCTTGAAACCCGGTGCAGCGTCGGCGATACGGTCGTGCTGAAGGGCGAGGCGCTGGTGCTTGCGCCGAGCCGCAAGTTCGACTGACGGCAGGCGGGCGCCCCCGCCCGCGGACCGACCGGGGGACGATGCGCATCTTCCGAAGCTGGGAAGGATTGCCCGACGATGCCCGCGGGGCCTCGGTGGCGCTCGGCAATTTCGACGGGGTTCACCTCGGCCACCAGGCGGTGATCGGCCAGGCCCGCGCCGAGGCGGCACGGCAGGGCGTTCCGCCGGGCGTCGTGACCTTCGAGCCCCATCCGCGGCAGTTCTTCGCGCCCGACGCGCCGCCGTTCCGGCTGATGAACGCCGAGGCCCGCGGCAACCGGCTGGCCAAGCTCGGCGTCGGGGTGCTGTTCGAGCTGCCGTTCGACTCGCGCCTGGCCGAAATGACGCCGCGGCGCTTCGCCGCCGAGGTGCTGGCGGGCGGGCTCGGCATCCGGCACGTCGTCGTCGGGAGCGACTTCCGCTTCGGCAAGGGCCGCTCGGGCACCGCGGAGGAGCTGCGCGCGCTCGGCGCCGAACTGGGCTTCGGCGTCACCGTGGCCCGACTCGTCGCCGAGGGCGGGGCCGAGGTCTCCTCGACGGCGATCCGCCGGGCGCTGAGCGAGGGCCGGCCGCGCGATGCGGCGCGGATGCTCGGCCACTGGCACCGGATCGAGGGCGAGGTGCAGCACGGCGACAAGCGCGGCCGCACCATCGGCTACCCCACAGCCAACATGTCGATCGAGGGCCTGCACCCGCCGAAGTTCGGCATCTACGCGGTCAGGGCCGACGTGCTGACCGGGCCCCATGCCGGCAGCTTTCTCGGGGCTGCCTCGGTCGGCGTGCGGCCGATGTTCGGCGACAACCGCCCCAACCTCGAGACCTTCCTGTTCGACTTCTCGGGTGACCTCTACGGCGCGCACATGTCGGTGGCGCTCGTGGACTACCTCCGCCCCGAGGCCACCTTCCCCAACCTCGAGGCGCTGGTCGCGCAGATGGATGCCGATTGCGCCCGTGCGCGTGCGATCCTGGCCGAGGTCTGACCCCGCGGCCGCCGCCGGCGCGGGATCGCGCTTCCCTTTGCCGCCGCCGTCCGCCACTCTGCCGCCCATGCCCCCCCGGCTCCGCCCCCGCTTCTGGGAGACCGTCCCGCTGAACCGCATGACGCCCGACGAATGGGAGGCGCTCTGCGACGGCTGCGGCCGGTGCTGCCTCAACAAGCTCGAGGATGCCGAGACCGGCGAGGTCGCCTACACCCGCGTCGCCTGCCGGCTGCTCGACGACGAGACCTGCCGCTGCGGCAACTACGCGCTGCGCAAGCAGATCGTGCCGGAATGCGTGGTGCTCACCCCCGGCAACCTCGCCGGCATTGCCTACTGGATGCCCGCCACCTGCGCCTACCGCCTCCTGCACGAGGGGCGGCCGCTGCCGCCCTGGCACCACCTCGTCTGCGGCAACCGCGAGAGCGTGCACGAGGCCGGCATCTCGGTGCGCGGCCGCACCGTCCCCGAATGGGAGGTGCCCGAGGAGGAGTGGGAGGACCACATCATCGAGGACCCGACGTGAACTTCGCCTCCGACAACACCGGCCCCGCGCATC
>JANZZL010000059.1 GCA_026419405.1 Paracoccaceae bacterium
TCTACTTCGTGCGCAACTACATCGCCAAGGGCTTCGCCCTGGGGAGGGTGTGATGCGCCGCCTGGCCGCCCTGCTCCTCCTCGCGGCGGCGCCGGCCGCGGCCCAGACGCAGGGCTGGGGCAACCTCGGCAAGCAGGAGCCCAAGGGCTTCGACTGGACCGCGCCGCTCTGGCCCGAGCTCTGGATGGCCTGGACGCCGGCGACGCTGGCCGTCTTCGTCGGGCTCTTCGCGGCGATGGGCGTGCTGACGCTGCTCGAGATCCGCCATCCCGGCGGGGCCGAGCGTCGGGGCGTGCTGGGGCTGACCACCACGCGGGGCGACCGGCTCTTCATAGCGCTCCTCGGCGCGGTCTACATCTTCCTGATCTGGCTGGCCTTCTTCGGGATGCCGCTGTGGGTGCCGCTGGCGCTCGCCATCCTCTGGGGCGTGTTCTGCTTCTGGAAGGTGTGAGGGCGGGACGCGGGGCGCCCGGCCCGCGCGCCGCACCGCCATGCGCCGGCCGTCGCGGCCGGGGCGGCCGGGGCGGAGGGCCCCCCGCTTGCTGCCGCGCCCGGCCGCGGCGCGGTGCCGGTTGTCCGGGCCGAAGGCGGGATCGCCCCTGCACCGGCCTCCGGCGCCGGGCTCAGTCTGCCGCCAAGGGCAGCGTCACCTGGGCCCTCAGCCCGCCTTCCGGCCGGTTCTCGAGCGTGACCGTGCCGCCCGCGGCGACGATCACCGCGCGCGCGATGGCCAGCCCCAGACCGGCGCCCCCGGTCTCGGCGCTGCGGCTCTCTTCGCCGCGCACGAAGGGTTCGAACATCTGCGCGATCCGCTCGGGCGGGATGCCTGGCCCGTCGTCGTCGATGCGGATCACGGCCGCCCCGCCCTCGCGCGCGAGCGTGACGCGCGCGGCCTTGCCGTAGCGCAGCGCGTTGTCGATCAGGTTGCCGACCGCGCGGCCCATCGCCACCGGGCGGATGCGCGCGGGCACCTCGCCGCCGGCCCCGGCGAAGACGGCGCCGCGTTCCTCGCAGAGCCGGGCGAGGAAGGGGCCGAGGTCGGTGCGCGCGATCGCCTCGGCCGGGTGCGAACCCCTGGCATAGGCCACCAGCCCGTCGGCCATCACCGTCATCTCGTCGAGCGTGCGGATCATCGGAGCGGCCTCGGCCTCGTCGAGCATCTCGGCGCGGATCCTCAGCGAGGTGATCGGCGTGCGCAGGTCGTGGCCCACGGCGGCGAGCGTGCGCATCCGCTCGGCCTCGAAGCCCTCGATGCGCGCCTGCATGTCGTTGAAGGCGGCGGCGGCCTCGCGCATCTCGCGCGGGCCCTCCTCGGGCACGCGGGCGCTGCGGTCGCCCTGTCCCGCCGCGCGGGCCGCGGCGGCCAGCCGGGCGAGCGGCAGGGTGAGCCGTCGCAGGAACCACAGCCCGACGCCCAGCACGGTTGCCAGCGACAGCAGCAGCACGACGAGAAAGGCGCGTTCCTGCGCGCCCGGCGGGGGCGGGCGCTCGGCGCGGGTGACGAGGTTCAGCCACTGCCCGCCCTCGCCGTCGCCGAGCCGGACCGAAACCGCGATCGTCTCGCGCTCGCGCCCGCCGGGGTCGCGGCGCGGCAGGATCGCGGCGCGCAGCTCGCGCCCCGGCAGCGCCTCGCCCAGGGCGCGGGCGAGGGCGCGCGCCCGCGGCAGGCGGGGCGCCTCCGCGACCAGCGGCTCGGCGTCCACCCAGACGCGGGTGGCGCGCGTCGAGGCATCGCGCGCGATCGCCCGCCGCGCCGCCGGATCCACCGCCTCGATCACCGGCACGAGCGACAGCAGCCGCTCGGTCTCGCGCGCCTCCCGCGCCTCGCGCTCGAGCCGGACGCGCTCGAGCGAGAGCAGCCCCGCCGCAAGCAGGTTCGCCGCGACAAGCGCGGCCGTCAGCAGCAGCGCGAAGCGCCCGGCGAGCCCGTCGGGCAGAAGCCGCCTCATGCCTCCTCCACCTCGGCCGCCAGCGCGTAGCCGCCGCCCCACTCGGTCACGATCAGGCGCGGGCGGGCGGGGTCGTCCTCGATCTTGCGGCGCAGGCGGCTCACCGCGTTGTCGATCGCCCGGTCGTAGGCCCTGGCCTCGCGCCCGGCGGTGAGGTCGAGCAGCCGGTCGCGGCCGAGCACCTTGCGCGGGTGGTCGAGCAGCACGCCGAGCAGCCGGTTCTCGCCCGAGGTGAGCGCGACGCGCCGCCCGTCGTCATGGACGAGCGTCTGTGCGGCCGGGTCGTGGATCCAGGGCCCGAAGCGCCGTCGGCCCGTGGCGATGCGCGGCTCGGGCGGCGGGGCGCGGCGCAGCACGGCGCGGATGCGGGCGAGCAGTTCGCGCGGGTTGAAGGGCTTGACCACGTAGTCGTCGGCGCCGAGCTCCAGCCCCACGATGCGGTCGGTCTCGTCGGCCATGGCCGTCAGCAGGATCACCGGCGGCCCGCCGCGCGCCACCAGCCAGCGGCAGAGGCTGAGCCCGTCCTCCCCCGGCATCATCACGTCGAGCACGACGAGCGCGATGCTGGCCTCCTCGAGCGCGCGCCGCGCCTCGCCCGCGTTCGCGGCAAGCCGGGTGCGGAAGCCCTGCCGGCGCAGGTACTGCGCCAGCGGCTCGCGGATGTCGCGCGCGTCGTCCACGACGAGGATCTGCGGCTCGGCCGGTTCCATGGAATTCCTGCCCGCTGCGGCGCCCGAAGCCCGTTTTCCGCCGTTTGGCGCCGCTTTGCCAGCCCGTCGCGCGGGGCCGGCGGAAGAAGTTTGTCGCAAGTCGTGTCAGCCGCCCGGCCTGCGACGGCTGGCGACAAGATCGCCCTCGCGCCGACACACCTCGGCGGCGAGGATGGTCCATATCGGGCCGGACGGAGGCTGCGCGCCTCCGGCAGGCAACGAAACGGAAGGATGATGCAATGGATACGACCCGACTTGTCTCGGCCGGCGTGATCGCCGCGCTGCTTCTCGGCGCGGCGGCGGCGGTCGCCACCGCCCAGACCGCGCCGGCGCCGGGGCCGGAACCCGAGGCGGCCGCCCCCGAGCCGCCCCCGCCCGGCCTGTTCGAGCGCCTTGCCGAGCGCCGGGCCGAGCGCGAGGGCCGGCGCACCCGCGAGGGCCGTGGCCATCGCGGCCACGGCGGCCCGTTCGGCCCCGGCTTCGGCGGCCCCGGCTTCGGCGGCCCCGGCGGCGGCGAGATGATGCAGATGCTGTTCGAGGAGGTGGATGCCGACGGCGACGGCGCGGTGACGCAGGCCGAGATCGACGCCTTCCGCGCCGCGAAGGTCGGCACGGCCGATGCCTCGGGCGACGGCGGCCTCACGCTCGAGGAGTTCGAGACCCTCTACCGCGAGTTCACCCGCCTCCGGATGGTGCGCGCCTTCCAGGCGCTCGACACCGACGGCGACGGCGTGATCAGCCAGGCCGAGATGGACCGCCGCTTCGGCCGGGTGGTGGAGCGGATGGACCGCAACGGCGACGGCGTGCTGACGCTCGAGGACCACGGCCGCCCGCGCGACTGACGCGGGGCGCTGTCCGACGGGTCCGGCCCCCGTGGCCGGTCCGCCGCCCGCCGGCCCCCTTCCCCCGGGGCCGCGCGGGCGGAATAACGCGGAGTGGCGCCGCGTAGTCCCTCCGGATTCCCGCGATCAGGAGTGGACCCATGAGCTTCATCCGCCGCAGCGCGCCGCGCATCCGCTTTCTCTGCGATCCCGCCGACGAGGGGGTGATCGCCCCCCCGGTTCCGGCCAGGGCCTACCTGCCCGACTGGTTCCGCAAGCTTCCCGCGGTCGATCCGGGCAAGCTCTCGGTCAGCGACACCGGCCTGACGGTGAAGCGCTGCCTGCCCTTCCTCGACGCGATGACGACGGGCTGGATCATCCCGCTCGCGGCCACGGTGCGGATGGAGATCCGCGAGAACGGCGCGGTGGTGGAGGCGGGCTGGGACTTCGACCGCACCATGGTCTCGAACCACGGGATGCACCAGGTCAAGGGCAATCCCTGGGGCCACCGACCGCCGCAGAAGTTTCACAACTACTGGACGATCGTCACCCCACCGGGCTGGAGCTGCCTCTTCGTCAACCCGCTGAACCGGCCGAACGGACTGTTCGAGATCGTCTCGGGCATCGTCGATACCGACACCTACCGCTCGCCGATCCACTTCCCGTTCTTCGCCACCGGGCCCGACGGGCTGCACGTGATCGAGAAGGGCTCGCCCCTGGTCCAGGTGATCCCGTTCCGCCGCGACAGCGCCGGCATCGAGGTCGAGATCCGGGCGGAGAGGCCCGGCGAGACGCGCGACCGCAACCGCATCCTGCGGCTCACCCGGGCGGCGACCGGCTGGTATCGCACCGAGGCCCGGGCAAAGCGCTAGGGCGCGCGCGGATCGCGGAAGGCGCAGGGGCCGGGGCGGAAACGCCCCGGCCCCTTCGTTTCGCGCCCCGGGCGCGGCCGCGGTGCAAGAACAGGACGCCGGCCCGAGGGCCGGCGTCGCGAGGGCAACCGTCGGCTGCGCGCTCAGTCGTCGTCGTCGTTCGAGTTCGACGAGGAGTTCGAGCTCGAGTTCGACGAGGAGTTCGAGCTGCTGTTGGAGTTGCTGTTCGAGCTCGAGTTCGAGTTGCTGTTCGAGTTCGAGTTGCTGTTGGAGTTGCTGTTGGAGTTCGAGTTCGAGTTCGAGTTGCTGTTGGAGTTCGAGTTCGAGTTGCTGTTGGAGTTGCCGCGCGACTTGGCGCGGTCGTCCTCGATCTGCTTGATCAGCATCCAGAACAGGCCGCGCTTGCCGTCGTCGGCCGCGGCCGGCTGGGCGAGGACCGAGGTCGCCACGAAGGCGACGGTGGTGGCTTTCATGATCGCTTTCATAGGGTTGTCCTTCCTGTGATGCCGCAGCCTCGCGGGCTGCACTGGAGGAACGGACCGGCCGCGGGGGTTATTCCCGCCGCCGCAGCACGCCTGCCCGAACGAGAGAACCCCCGCCGATGGCGGGGGTTCCTGCGCGTCCGGTCCCGCTGGATGGCGGCGGGCGCCGCCTCAGCGCAGCGCCTCGAGCGCGGCGCGCTCCTCCTCGGCCGAAAGCGCCGGGCCGGCGCCGGTCGCGGCCAGGAAGGCTTCGAGCGTGTCGAGCGAGGAGGCCGGGGCATAGCCGCCCGCGTCGGCGGCCGGCGCGGCCACGGCGAGGCGCAGGTCCCAGCCGTCGCCCGCGCGGCAGGCCACGCCGACGAGGGTGCGCGCCGGGTCGGGGTCGTATTCGAACTCGCGGCAGAGCACGCCGTCGCTGTCGCGGAACGAGGCGATCGCCGCGAAACCGGCGCCTCCCGGCAGCGCGACGCGCTCGCCCGAGGCGATCTTGCCCAGCGCCTCCACCACCGCTGCATCGCCCAGCCCGGTGAGGCCGATGCCGAAGGGGGCGCGGGCCTGCTCGGCCGCGAACCAGCCCGCCAGGCCCCCCGCGGCGAGCGCGACCGAGGCGGCGAGCGGCAGCTTCCACAGCGGCGCGGGCCGGCGGCGCGCGGCGAGATCGACGACATTGCCGGCCGGTGCCGCCGACCGGCGCGCGGCATCGGCCGCAGCCAGCGCCTGCACCCGGGCGCGCAGCGCCTCGGGCACCGGTTCGGGGGTGGCATAGGCCGCCTTCACCGCCCGGCGGGCCTCGGCCAGCGCCGCGACGCGCGCGGCCAGCGCCTCGTCCGCCGCGATGGCGCGTTCGACCTCGCGCGCCGCCTCGGCGTCGAGGGCGCCGTCCGCATAGGCCATGAGCGTCTCGTCGGTGATCGCCATCGCCGTCATCCCTCCCCGAACCTCCCGCAGAGAACGCATCCGCGGCTCATCCTATTCCCACCCGTTCGGCCAGCGCGAGACGGGCCCGTGCGAGGCGGCTCATCACCGTTCCGATGGGAATGCCGAGCACCTCGGCGGCCTCGCGGTAGCTCAGCTCCTCGACGCAGACGAGCAGCATCACCGCGCGCTGCTCCTCGGGCAGCGCATCCATCGCCGCGCGGGTCTGGCGCAGCATCAGATGCGCCTCGGTCTGGCGCGGCCCGTCGGTGACCGAGGCCTCGGGCACCTCGGCGATGTCGATGCTCTCGCCCCGCGTCCGCTCGCGCCGGGTCTGGTCGATCCAGGCGTTCCTCAGGATGCGGAACAGCCAGGCATCGAGCCGGGTGGCCGGGTCGAAGCGGTCGCGCGCGGCGAAGGCGCGCTCGGCGGTGATCTGCACGAGGTCGTCGGCGAGGTCGGGCCGCCGGCAGAGCGAGAGCGCGAACCGCCGGAGGTTCGGCAGGAGTGCGATCAGGTCGTCGCTGAACGTGTCCGGCATCGCGCTGTCCCTAAGGCCTTGCTGGACACCGAGGAATAGCATGCCATCCTCGGGCGTAAACCCGGGCGGGCAGGGGCGTCGCGGCGCGCCGCCCCGCGGAACCGGAGGGGAGACATGCGCGACATCACGCTCCTGAGGCTGATTGCCCTGGTCGCGGGCCTCGGCCTCGCCTTCGCCCTGCCGCCGGCGCTCGCGCCCGAGGCGGCCTGGGCGCAGGACGACGACGACGACAACGGCGGGGGCGGCAATGACGATGACGACGACGGGCCGCGCGCCCGCACCGGCGGCCAGCGCACGGCCCCGGCGACCCGCGGCCGGCCGGCCGCCCCGTTCCGGGCCGCGCCGCCGGCCGCGGCGGTTCCGCTCCCCTCCTTCGCGCCGGGCGAGATCGTGACGCTCGCCCTCGGCGACGACGATCTCGCGGTCCTGCTCGCGCGCGGCTACCGCGTGCTCGAGGAGCGGGAGGTGCCCGCGGTCGGCCTCGTCGCGCGGCGGCTGGCGATCCCCGAGGCCACGACGATCGAGGCCGCCCGAGCCGAGGGGCGCGCCCTGCC
>JANZZL010000116.1 GCA_026419405.1 Paracoccaceae bacterium
CAGGGTCGCCCCTGGTGACGGCGACGCCCGCGCCGTCCCCGCCGGCCCGCACCGGCGCCCCATCCGGCCCGATGATCTGCTTCCGGCCGCCGCGGCGCCGGATGCTCATCGGCACCATCACCGTCACGCTGGTCATGCTGCAATCGCCTCCCGCGGCTGCTTCGCGACCATGTCCCGCGCGAGGCCGGCGAGCCCTTCCAGGTTCAGCCGGATCTCGGCGCCCGCCTCGGTGACGACCACGCGCTCGACCAGCAGCCGCACGATCCGTTCCTGCTCACCGGGGAACAGCTCGTCCCACAGCGGGTCCAGCCGCCCGAGCGCCTCGCGCCCCTCCGCCTCGGTCAGGTCCGGCGCCTCCGCCCGCGCCGCCCGCCAGGTGCCGACGACGACCTCGGGCTGGCGCAGCAGCGCTCGAACCTGCGCCATCACCAGCCCCTCGATCTCCCCGGCCGGCAGGCGGCGGTGCGGCGCGTCGTCGGGGCCGCCCTGCAGCACCGTCTGGCTGACGTAGTAGCGGTAGAGCCGTCCCTTCTTCCGGGTGTGGGTGGGCGACATCGCCCGCCCGTCCGGCCCGACCAGCAGGCCGCGCAGCAGCGCCGGCGCCTGCTGTCGGGACTTCGCGGCGCGGGCGCGCGGGCTCTCGGCCAGGATGGCGTGCACCCGATCCCACAGATCCCGCGGGATGATGGCGGCGTGCACGCCGGGATAGGATTTCCCCTTGTGCACCGCCTCGCCGAGATAGGTGCGGTTCACCAGCAGCTTGTAGACCGCCCCCTTGTCGAAAGGCCGTCCGGTCTTCGTGACGAGGCCCTCCGCCCGGAGGACCGGCAGCAGCCGGGTGGCGGAGCCGAGCTCCGCGAATCCCTCGAACACGCGGCGGACCGTCGCCGCACCCGCCTCGTCCACCACCAGCTTGCGGTTCTCGACCCGGTAGCCGAGCGGCACCGGCCCGCCCATCCACATCCCCCGGGCGCGGGAGGCCGCGATCTTGTCGCGCACCCGCTCGCCGATCACCTCGCGCTCGAACTGGGCGAAGCTGAGCAGGATGTTCAGCGTCAGCCGCCCCATGCTGGTCGTCGTGTTGAAGGACTGCGTCACCGAGACGAAGGTGACGTCGTGCGCGTCGAAGGTTTGCACGAGCCTGGCGAAGTCCATCAGCGAGCGGGAGAGGCGGTCGATCTTGTAGACCACCACCACGTCCACGAGGCCGGCCTCGATGTCGGCGAGCAGGCGCTTCAGCGCGGGGCGATCTAGGGTGCCGCCCGACACCCCGCCGTCGTCGTAGCGGTCGCGAACCAGCACCCAGCCCTCGGACCGCTGCGAGGCGATGAAGGCCTCGCAGGCCTCGCGCTGCGCGTCGAGGGAGTTGAACGCCTGCTCCAGCCCCTCCTCGGTGGACTTCCGGGTGTAGACGGCGCAGCGGAGCTTCCGCACCTTCGCCGGCAGGGCAGCGTCGGGGCGGGGCATGTGCCGGGCTTCCGCAGGCCGAAGAACACCCAGCCGTTCCACCGGGGGCCGGTGATGGCGCGCGCGATGGCGGAGAGCGACCGGTAGGGCCGGCCCTGCCACTCGTAGCCGTCGCGGGTGACGGTCACCACGTGCTCGACGCCCTGGTATTCGCGGATCAGGCGCGTGCCGGCGATCGGGCGCTCCTCGTGGCGGATGCGGCGGAGGGGGATGTTCCTGCCGTCGATCTGCTCGCCCAGCGCCTCGAGGCGCTCCAGCGTCTCGCGCTTCAGCCCGCCATAGGCCAGCTCCTGGATGCGATACGCCAGCCGGCTCTCCAGGAAGCGCCGGTTGTAGGGCGGCGGCTCGGTGCCGAACAGGCGGCGCCATTCCGCCTTCAGCTCGCCGATGGGCAGGCCGGGCAGCGCGGCGAGGCGCGCCGGCACGTCCGGCTTCGGGATGGCGGAGATGGTGGGCGGCGTGGCGGGCGCCGCCGGCTTCTGCTTCTTCGCGCGGATCATGCGGTCTCCCTCGTCCTGGGGTTCGCATGACGGCGCTGGGTAGGGACGAAGTGTAGGCGAGTGTCTCCCGCCGCCGCGTCTTCGCGCGCCGCTTCCTTGGCAGCGCGGCTCCGCAGCCGCAGCAGGCCGCGGGCGAGGAGGTCGCAGACCTCGCGCAGATGCGGCGGGAGGTGCTGCAGGGCGGCGGCGTGACGCGGGAGGCTCGGGATCATCGGTTCGCGCCCAAGATCGCCCTGCCCGGCCAATTTGGACAGCCAAAACAATGGCTTAGAGAACCAGAGCGAAGAAGAAGGCAACCGTGCGCGGGTCCCTGGCCTCCACCACCCGAGCCTCCCCCGGTCCGGCCGCCCGAGTCGCGGACATCGCCTCCCGGTGGGGTCCGAATCCCGGCTTGACCCCGGAGCCGCCGGCCAAGATACGTCAATCCGCGAAGCACCGTAGGATGGGAAGCCGCGGGATGGGGGCGTGATGACGTCGCGGGCGACGACGCTGGGCAAGGCCATCGTGGCGGCCCGCAAGGAGAAGGGCATCAGCCAGAAGGACCTGGCGGCGTCCGTGCTGAAGGACGACGGCTCCGGGCCGATCTCGCCCCAGTACCTGAACGACATCGAGCACGACCGGCGCAGCCCGAGATCGGACCACCTGATCCGCCAGTTCGCGAAGGCCCTGGGCGTCGACGAGAACTACCTCTTCGTGCTGGCCGGCAAGATCCCCGACGAGGTGCGGCTGAAGGCCCGCGATCCTGACAAGGTCGCCGCGGCGTTCCGGAACTTCCGGAAGAGCGTGTCGAACTGAGGGGGTGGCGCATGGTGGCTTGGGTGCCCGACAGATCCGGCCGATTCGGCCGGCGCCCCCACTTCAGCCGGGAGGAGCTCGACCGGGAGTGCGAGGCGATCGTCGGCACCTTCCTCCGCGGCCGGTACGGCGAGGCGCGGTACCCGATCTCGACCGATGACCTCACGGTGCTGGTGGAGCGGTACACTTCCAGCCTCGACCTCTACGCCGACCTGTCCGCCCACGGCGAGGACGTCGAGGGCATGACCGAGTTCTTCCCGGACGAGCTGCCGGCGGTGGCGGTGTCCGAGCGCCTGTCCTCGGACCCGAGGCGCGAGAACCGGCTGCGGACGACGCTGGCGCACGAGCTCGGCCACGCCCAGTTCCATCGCGCCCTCTGGGCCGAGCGGTTCTCCCGCGGTGGCCTGTTCGACCGCGCCGACCCGGAGGCGAAGGCGATCTGCAAGCGGGACTCCATCCTGGAGGCCCGCGAGGTGGACTGGATGGCGTGGCAGGCGGGCTACGTCAGTGGCGCCATCCTGATGCCGCGCTCCGTCCTCGGCCGCCTGGTGGCGGAGCTCTGCGTCCCCCGCGGCATCCACGCCGCCGTGCACGTCGAATCGCCGCTCGCGGCGGAGATGGTCGGGCGGGTGGTCGAGGCCTTCCGGGTCTCCCCGGACGCGGCGCGGGTCCGCCTCCTCAAGCTGGACTTCCTGACCACGGAGCGCCGGGCGCCGACGCTGTTCGACTGAGCGCCGGCGCCGCTACGCCACTCCGCGTAGAATTGCGGTTGATTTCGCTGCCGTCCCTTTGATACGGCAATGAGCGGATCGCCGGATGACCCGGCGCGATTCGCCCATCGGAGTCCGAGCATGCTCACCTTGGCGAGCTTCATCCGCAGCACCCCGCCGACGTCGCTGCGCAGCTACTTCAGCACCCTCGCCGCCCCCCTGCCGGCGGAGATCCCCTGGGACGGCCCGGCCGGCGCGATCGCGGCGCCGCTCCTCCGCGCGGTGGACGCCATGGACGAGGCCGATCGGCTGCGGGTGATGAACGACGCCGAGCGGGTGGGCGCCATGGCCGACGAGCCGGGCCAGGCGGCGATCTATTCGGTGTGCCCCCACCACGAGCTGCTCGACGGGATGGAGAACGGTCATGCGCGGGCCCTGTGGGTGTTCCTGCACGACCAGACCACCTTCCGCCACGCCGAGGAGGTCCGCTTCGCCGACGAGAAGCGCTTCGGCCGCATGTGGGACGGCTTCGCCGGTCGGCCGCACCTCACCGTCGCGCGCGGCGGCGCCGCCGTCGAAGCGTTCCGGCAGGCCGTCGCGGAGCGCTTCGGCAGCGCGAACGTCGAGGTCGAGATCTGCGATCGCTCCCGCCCGATGCTCGAAGGCCCTGACGCGGCGCTGGTCCCGGCCGCCGTCTACCGGGAGGGACGCGCGGGCGACGTCCTCGAATTCGTGGACGGCAGGCTCTCGCGCCGCCCCCACAAGCCGGTGGTCGAGGCGGCCTTGACCTATGAGCCGGCGACGGGGGCGATCGAGGTGGTCGCCGCGGCCCGGGAGACCCGCGAGGACCTCGTCCGGCTGTTCGCCGAGCATCTCCTGGGCACGGCCTTCCAGGGGGAGCGGCTGCCCATCCGTCAATTCAGCCTCGATCGCCTCCGGCAGCCCTTCGACTTCCCGACCGACCCGGAGGACGGCATCGAATCGGTGCGCATCACCATGATGAAGCTGATGCCCTACGAGACTCAGGGAAGGCGCATCACCGTCGAGTGCATGCGCGGCGACGACTCCACGATCTGGCAGGCCGCCGCGGACTGCTTGAGGGGCCAGGAGCATGGCATCGAGGGCTATGCCATCACTGTGGTGCGGCTCACCATCAAGTTCCGCGCGGCGCCCGGGACCCGTGGCGGCCGCACCCTGCCGGTCACCATCACCATGCCGAAGGGCTGCGATCTCAAGGACCGCACCGAGCGCGAGCGCATCATCGGGGAGAAGTACCTCCGGCGCTGGCGGCTGCTGCGCGATGTCTGAGGGCCAGCCGCCGCTCGATGCCGAGGCGGTGGACCT